>JBGPXQ010000024.1:0-13470 GCA_041492805.1 Terriglobia bacterium
CAATGGCTAAAGAAATAACGCAATTCGAACTAAACCTCGCGCCGGAACGAAAAATCTGGAGCGTGACGGAGCTGACGGCGCGGATCAGCAATGTCCTCGCCACGCAATTCTCGAATCTGTGGGTCGAGGGCGAAGTCTCGAACTACCACGCGGCGCAATCCGGTCATCTTTACTTCACTCTCAAGGATGCCAAGGCGCAGGTGAAGTGCGTTTGCTTCCGCAACCAGGCGGTGCATCTGAAGTTCCGTCCCGAGGACGGACTGAAGCTGATCGTGCGCGGGTCCATCAGCGTGTACGAGCCGCGCGGCGAATATCAGATTTATGTGGAACACATCGAGCCGTCAGGAGTCGGCGCCCTGCAGCTTGCGTTCGAGCAGCTCAAGAAGCGCCTTGAGGCCGAAGGGCTCTTCGACGAGGCGCGCAAGAAGCCGCTCCCCATGCTGCCGCGGCGTATCGGAATTGTGACATCGCCCAAGGGTGCGGCCGTGCGCGACATCATTCGCATCCTGCGCCGACGATTCCCGAATCTGCATTTGATCGTATATCCAGTGCGTGTGCAGGGCGATGGCGCAGCGGAAGATATCGCCGCAGCACTCAAATATTTCAATCGCAAACAACTGGTGGACGTGATCCTGCTGGCGCGCGGCGGGGGATCGATCGAGGATCTGTGGGCGTTCAACGAGGAGGCCGTGGCGCGCGCGATTGCCGCCTGCACGATTCCGGTTGTGAGCGGCGTCGGCCACGAAACCGATTTTACGATCGCGGACTTTGTGGCGGACGTGCGCGCATCCACGCCGTCGGCGGCCGCGGAAATCGTCGTGCGGTCGCGGCAGGAATTCCAGCGCCACCTGCAGGAGCTGGAACACAAAATATCGCAACAAATGCGTTACCTGCTGCTCGATCGGCGGCATCACTTGAAAGAACTCGCGACGCACATGGGGTTCCGCCGGCTGGAAGATTTGTTGCGGCGGCACCGGCAGCAGACTGATGAGCTGACGTCACGGCTAGGAGTTGCACTGCAGGCGCGGATCGAAAGGTTGCGGCACCGCTACACGATTGCGGGGACGCGCATCTTGTCGGTCGACCTTCGCGCGAGAATCAGAACGCTTGGTTTGCGGCTCGTCCAGCGCTCGGCGGAATTGGGCGTGAGGATGGAGCGTCTGCTGGTCGGCAAGATTCAACTGCTGGAGCGTCTGCGGCTGCAACTCGAGGAACGCAGCCCGCTGCGCGTGCTCGAGCGTGGATACGCCATTTGCACCGATGCCGGTGGAAATGTGTTGCGCGCAGCGGATCAGGTGGCCATCGGCGCTGAAGTCAGCGTGCAACTCGCGCGCGGGCGCCTGGGCGCGGAAGTCCGGCGCCGCGATCTTCCGAAGTCTTGATTCCTCTTGGTTTTGTCCTTCCCTTTAATGATTTCTCTGTGGTCTCCGTGGTGAATGCATTTCAAGATTTAACATAGAGAACTCGAAGAGCACAGAGCTGGCCCAAGAACCTGAAGAGAATTATTCGTCGGATGTGCTGGCGACTTTCAATACTGCTAGGAAAGCCTCCTGTGGAATGTCCACGCGGCCGACGCGCTTCATGCGCTTTTTTCCTTCTTTTTGTTTCTCGAGGAGCTTGCGTTTTCGCGTAATGTCGCCGCCGTAGCACTTGGCCAGCACGTTTTTGCGTATCGCCGCGACGGTTTCGCGCGCAATCACGCGGCTGCCGATCGTGGCCTGAATTGGGACTTCAAACATCTGGCGCGGGATCAGCTTGCGCAGGCGTGTGACAAGGTCGCGGCCACGTTCGTAGGAAAACTCCCGGTGACAGACCAGCGCAAGCGCGTCTACCGGCTCGCCTGCGACCAAAACGTCCAGCTTCACCAGATCGGCTTCCGCATAGCCCGCCAGGTGATAGTCGAGCGATGCGTAGCCGCGCGAGGCGCTCTTCAATCGATCGTAGAAATCGAGCACGATTTCGTTGAGTGGAAGCTCGTAGGTGAGCATGACGCGCTGTGGCGACAGGTACTCAAAGTTTTTCTGCACGCCTCGCTTTTCTTCGCAGAGTCGCAAGATGGCGCCAACCGAGTCCTCCGCCGTGATGATCATGGCGGTGATGACCGGCTCTTCGATCTTTGCCATTTCGTTCGGCGGAGGAAATTTAGTGGGGCTGTCCACCTCGACGACAGCACCGGCTATAGTCGTGATCCGGTAGCGCACGCTGGGCGCCGTGGTGATCAGATTGATGCCGAATTCGCGCTCGAGCCGCTCTTGCACAATCTCCATGTGGAGTAGGCCGAGGAAACCACAGCGGAAGCCGAACCCGAGCGCAACCGAATTTTCCGGCTCGTAGAAGAAGGCCGCGTCGTTGAGTTGTAGCTTGCCCAGGGCATCCCGCAGATTTTCGTAATCGCTCGCGAGGACGGGGAAGAGGCCGGCGAAGACCATGGGCTTGATCGCTTCGAACCCGGGCAGGGGCGGGGCCGGGCGAGCGGCTTCGATGACGGTGTCACCCACGCGGGCGTCGGCCACGCGCTTGATGTTGGCGACAATGAAGCCGACGTCTCCGGCGACAAGCTCCTCGAGCACGACGGGTTTGGGTGTCAGCGCGCCAAGCGCCTCGACTTCATAAACCTCGTTGTTGAAGCAGAGGCGAATCTTCATGTGGCGCGTGATCCGGCCGTTCATGACGCGCACCAGTACCACGGCGCCACGGAAGGCATCAAACCAGGAATCGAAGATGAGCGCCTGGAGCGGGGCTTCCGCGGTACCCGTCGGCGGAGGAACGCGCGCCACCACGGTTTCCAGCACGGCTTCCACGCCAAGCCCGCTCTTGGCGCTGATCAACAGGGCGTCGGCGGCCGGAATCGCCAGCACGTTTTCGATCTGCGCTTTCACTTCCTCGGGCTGCGCGGCCGGGAGGTCGATCTTATTGATGACCGGAATGATCGTAAGATTGTGCTGTGCCGCGAGGAATGTGTTGGCGACGGTCTGCGCTTCGACGCCCTGGCTTGCATCCACGACCAGCAGGGCGCCTTCGCAGGCGGAAAGCGCGCGTGAGACTTCGTAAGAGAAATCAACGTGGCCGGGAGTGTCGATCAGATTGAGCTGGTATTCGTTGCCGTCCTTCGCCGTGTAATGCAGGCGAATGCTCTTGGCCTTGATGGTGATTCCGCGCTCGCGTTCGAGTTCCATCGAATCCAGAACCTGCGCGCTCATTTCGCGCTGGCTGAGCGCGCCGGTCAGCTCAAGCAGGCGGTCGGCCAGCGTAGACTTGCCGTGGTCAATGTGCGCGATGATGCAAAAATTACGGACGAAACGTGGGTCCATCAGTCAGCCCGCCGTCGCAGAATTTCTTGCGCCGGTGAAATTTCTCCTCTACTTGGCGGCCAATTGGCACACCGAATTACGTGGCTGCCGCCCGCCAACATCCCTTATCCATTGCTGAACCAATCAGTGTGCCACAAGTGGCTTCACCCTGAAAGGCAGCCTGCCGGGATGCGGTCGCTTGCTTTGGGCCTCGAGTTGATCAATGAAAGCAGAGCCATGGGAACGGTTTGGCGCGCGAAGGCGGGACAGTATATAGTGTTTTTTGGCTTTGGTACGCCCGGTCCGTATGTCTGCGGTCGAAAATTCACAGAGGATACCGTCCGAGCCTTCATGAGCGTGGACATCATCAAACAGTTGGAACGCGCGAAGCGTTATATCGAGAAGAACCAGCTCGCGGACGCGATTGAAGCCTACCAGTCCGTGCTTTCGACGGCTCCGAACCATCTGGAATCCGTACAGGCGCTGGGCGATCTGTATACGCGCCAGAACCAACCTGACCGGGCGGCGTCCTACTACGGGATGCTGTTCGACCGGTTTAACGCCCCGCGCGAGGAGCTAAAAGCTCTGGCACTGTACGCACGCTTTCTGAAGCCGCATCATCAACCGCCCGAGCGCGTGGCCCGATACGCGCTCCTGCTGCAAAAGCAGAACCGCACCGAGGAAGCCATTGAAGAATTCATGTCCGCGGCGATGGCATTCGACCTCAGCGGCAAAGGGGAAGATGCGCTCGCATGTTTCGTGCGCATCACGCAACTGGATCCGGAGAACCGCGAACGGCACGTCGCCGTGGCCGAACTCGCCGAGCGCATGGGAAACACAGCGGCGGCAGCCCGGGGATACTTACGTGCGGGCCAGCTCACAGCTGGCGATGATGCGGAGGCCCTCAGGCTGTTTGCCCGTGCGTATGAGTTGCTGCCCAATGAACGTAGCGCCGCGCTGCTCTATGCGCAAGGCCTCCTTCGGAGTGGCGATGCGGCAGGGGCGGCGGCGCTGCTCACGCCTCTGGCGGAATCCGAATGTGACAAGACATTCCTCGAAACGTATGCCGAATCGTTGATGCGCTCAGGCCGACTGGATGACGCCCGCACCGTTCTGGAGCGCATGACGAATCAGGGAGAGGGTTCGGCTGAGAAGTTTTTCTCTTTGGTGCATGAGTACATGCGCACCGGACAAGAGGAAGCAGCCGTAAAACTACTGGGCACGATCAAAAGGAGTATGGTGGCGGCCCGGCGGGAATCCGAGTTCGCGTCGGCGGTGGATCAGTTGATCGACACGTACCCAAAATCACTGCGGTTGGCCGAATTCTGGGGCGCGATGTACGCCGAACTTAACCGGGAGGCGAAATACTTCGATGCACTGGTTCGGCTGTTTGACCTGAATCTGGCGAACGATCAGCTTTCAGGGGCATGTGAAGCGCTCGAAAAACTCGTGGACATCGATCCGTACGACTCCCGGAACCAGCAGCGCATGGACCAGCTCCAAGGCCGCGCGGACCCTGCTGTTCTGAGCCGTTTGAAATCCAAGCTGACGAATGCCGCGACCCACGGGTTGCAATCGCCCGCGCATGACAGATCCCTCGGCAAAGGCGGAGAGTTATCGCCAACGCTGCTCGATGATGTCCACGCGGGCCAGACACTCGAGGATCTCCTCGTGCAGGCGGAGATTTTCGTTCAGTACTCGCTGCAGTCCAAAGCCATTGAGCGGCTGGAAAGAATCGTGGAATTGTTCCCGGGGGAACAAGCGCGCAATGAGCGGTTGCAGAGTTTATTTGAAGCAGCGCACTGGTGGCCCCAGGAAGATGCGAGCCATCCCAAGCCGGAGCGTCCGGTCGAGAAGCCGGCAGATCTCAACGTTGCCTACGCGCCGGAGACACTGCGTGACTTGGCGAAGATTTCCGAAATCAATCAAAACGTTTTCCGGCAGCCCTCACCCCGCGCCATGCTTTCCGTCGTCGTCAATGAGGTAGGGAGCTATCTGCGCGCGACACGGTGTCTTGCCGTTGTCGGCGCGCCCGGGCAGCCGCCTCAAATGGCCTCGGAGTTTTGTGCATCGGGCGTCGAGGCTTCCGCGGGAAGCAACATCGTACGGCTGATCGGACAGATCGAACGTGCCTCGCCGGATGCGCTCGGAGGATTGCCGCTCGGAGCCGCCGCGTCACCCGCGCTGAAAGAAATGGGACTGGAGACAATTCTTGGAGTGCAGCTCACCGATCCGGAGACGCAGACACCGGCGGGGATGCTGATTGCTGGTTTTGCCACGCCACATGCGTGGAAGCCGAATGAAACGTATTTTCTCCAGTCGATTGGGGATCAGATGCTGCTCTGCGTGCACCATACGCGCCTTCGCTCTCTGGTGCGCACGCTGGCCGTAGCGGACGAGAAAACCGGGTTGCTCGCGCGCGGTTCCTATATGGATTGCCTGCTGCATGAATCCCAGCGCTCGCGGAACCAGGGCGCGCCGCTGGCGCTGGCGTTGTTGCAGGTTGACGGGGGACCTGATCTGCTGCGCCAACAGGGCGAAGCGCCATTCGAACACTATATGGAGCAGCTCGGGCGAGCGGTGCAAACGGTCGTGCGTCAAACCGATCTCGCCGTGAAGTACACTTCCTGGGCGCTGGCCTTTATCCTGCCGGATACACCACTCGCAGGAGCGCACGCGCTGGCGGAGAAATTGAGGAAAGCGGCTGGCGGTCTGCGGCCCCCGTGGGACGGCGTGCAAGTGACACTGAGCGTTGCCGTCGCGGAGGCGATAACCCGGCAGGATTTCGACAACGAGGATATCGTCACGGATTTGATCAATCGCGCAGAAGCGGGCCTGGCGGAGGCGCGCAGACGCGGCGGCAACGAAATCATTTCACTGGAGATGGCCAAGAGCTGAAGATTCTGGCGGAATTCGTGGTTCCGCGCGTCGCGATCGTCCTTCGCGCCCGCGAATTTCGGAAACTCAGCAAGTGAGATTCTTTTTCTGTGAGGAAGAGGCAAGCGGATGCCCTATGAAAACCTGCTCTATGAGAAGCGGGACCGGATCGGCTTCATCACGTTCAACCGGCCGAAACTGTTGAACGCGCTGAACCGGAGGACGATGGAAGAATTGAATCAGGTTTTGATCGCTGTGCGAGAAGACGTGGACGTGCGCGTGGTCATCCTGACCGGTGCGGGGGAAAAGTCATTCGTCGCCGGCGCGGACATCGGCGAACTTGCAGTGCAAACGCCGGTGAGCGGAAAAGAGACTGCGCTGTTTGGTCAAAGCGTTTTGCATCGCCTGGAAACGCTGGGAAAGCCCTCCATCGCAGCGATCAATGGCTTTGCGCTCGGCGGCGGATGCGAAGTGGCGCTGGCCTGTTCGATCCGCCTAGCGAGCAAGACTGCGAAGCTCGGACAACCCGAAGTGAAGCTTGGTATCATCACGGGTTACGGCGGGTCACAGCGGCTTGCCCGTTTGTGCGGCAAGGGAGTCGCGCACGAACTGTGCCTGACGGGAGAAATGATTTCGGCCGACGAAGCGCTTCGCATCGGGCTGGTCAATCACGTCTGCGAGCCGGCGGAGCTTTTGCCAGCTGCGGAGGCACTGGCCAAAAAAATCGTGGCGAATGCGCCGCTCGCGGTGAAGTTCACGATGGAAGCCATCGAGCGTGGCGTGGAAATGCCGCAGGAGGAAGGCCAGTTTCTCGAAGCGACGCTTTTCGGTGTCTGCGCTGCGACCGAAGACATGCGGGAAGGCACGCGCGCATTTCTCGAAAAGCGCCCGGCTCAATTCCATGGGAAGTAGCGCGACTCAGAGAGGGCAGAATTCACCGCGATGAAGGAATCATTCACTCCAAAGCGAATCCGTCCCGTGGCGAACGCGGCGGGACTGCGCTTCGCGGTGGTCGTGAGCCGCTTCAACAGCTTCATTACGGAGAGGCTCCTGGCCGGGGCGCTCGGCGCGCTCGAAGCAGCGGGCGCTCTTGAGAAAAATATTGAGGTGGTGCGCGTGCCGGGATCGTTTGAGATTCCGCTCGCGGCGAAGAAACTGGCCGAAGGCGCGCGTGCCGACGCGGTGATTGCCATCGGCTGTATTCTGCGAGGCGAGACCGCGCACTTCGATTACGTCGCGAGCGAGGTTGCGCGCGGCGTGCAGCTTGCACAGCTCGATACCGGCGTCCCCATTATTTTCTGCGTACTGACCTGCGACACTCTCGAGCAGGCCATCGACCGCGCGGGGCTAAAAAGCGGGAATAAGGGTCACGATGCTGGCGTGGCCGCGGTGGAGATGGCGAATCTGTTGAAGCAACTCCATCTCGCTGAGTCTTCGTCTGGCGGCAAGAACGCTCCCCGCAGGAAACGCCGCTAGATGTCGTTGCGCCGGAAATCCCGCGAGTACGCCCTGCAGATGCTGTTCCAGTGGGAAATGGGGAAGCAGGACCCATCGCGTATCGAGAGCGGATTCTGGGCCAACGCGCGCGCGCAGAAATCCACGCGCGAATTCGCGAATCAACTTTTCGAAAATGCGGCGGCGCGCGCCGCTGAGCTCGACCCGATCATCTCAACACACGCCCAGAACTGGCGCATCGAGCGTATATCAGCCATCGATCGCGCGATCCTTCGCCTCGCCATAGCCGAGTTGCGCACCTTGGGCACTCCTCCCAAAGTCGTGCTCAATGAGGCCGTAGAGCTTGCGAAGAAGTTTTCCTCCGAAGAAGCTGCCCCGTTCATTAACGGCATCCTCGATGCCGTGGTGAAATTGCCCGCTGAAAAATGATTACTGTTTGGGATCATTGTTGCCTTCGTAGTACTTCCGTACCATCAATTTTTCCCCCAAATTTTCCGATACTGGCGCAACTTCTCCCGGACCGCCGGGTTTCTTGTAGTGTTATGAAATTCTCAAGACGAATACTCAAATGAAGAAAGGGAGGTCGATCACCATGACTGGGGCAAACATCTTCAAACAGGGCCTTGCTGTATTCGCATTTTCCGGATTTCTGGCCGTGAGTGCAGGAGCTCAAACTTCCACCACGACTCCGCCAACGCCGAATCCTGATGTCGTGCAAGACCAGAAGGACATCAATCACGATCGGCGCGACGTCCACCAGGATACGCGCGATATCCATCAGGACCGCAAGGATATCCGGAAGGACAAACGGGATATCGTGGCTGACAAGAAGGACATCGCAACGGACAAGAAAGAACTGAAGAAAGACGTCAGCCAGTACGGGGCAAACAGCACGCAGGCGAAGGCCGACCGCAAAGATATCCACGCGGACCGCCAGGATGTCTCGACGGATAAGCATGACCTGGTCAACGACAAGAAGGATGTGCACCACGACGTGAAGGACCGCAGGAACGATCGCCGCGATCTCAATCACGACCGCGTCGATCGGCACCGCGACCGCCACGGGAAGTAATTGGAAATGTATCCGCAGGGTGGGAAGGTGGCCGGCTCCGTGACGAGCCGGCCTTCTTTCGATTTCAAGCCCAGTTGGAGAGTCAGGCGTCGAGGGTAACGGCCACGAACGAGACCGCGCCGTCTAGAGGCCGCGCACGATGGCGCAGGTTTCGTCGAGAATCGTTCGCGTGGTCGCGGGACGTGTGGTTTCGGAATAGACGCGCAGCATGGGTTCAGTTCCTGAGGCGCGCAGCATCACCCAGCCAATTTCTCCCAGGTACAATTTGATGCCATCCAGATCTTCGCGGCGCGCCACCGGCCATTCGAGCACGCGCTTCAGCTTTGCGTCGCTGAAGTGCGCGATGGCGCGTTCCTTTTGCCCGGGCTTCAGTTCGAGATCGACGCGGCCGTAGTGGTGCTCGCCGAATTCAGCCTGAAGCTGCGCGATCAGTTCGCCGAGAGATTTCCGGTGCCACGCCATGACCTCGGTCAACAGCAGGGCCATCACCGTAGCATCGCGTTCGGGAAGATGCAGTTTGGTGCCGATCCCGCCGGATTCCTCGCCTCCCAGCAGGATGTCGCGCTCGAGCATCAGCTCGCAAATGTACTTGAAGCCGATGGGCGTCTCGAACACTTTGCGGCCGAATTTCGCGGCGATCTTATCGATCATCTTGGTCGAAGAAAACGTTTTTGCGACGTCACCCGGAATTCCCCGTGTGCCGGCCAGGTGCCAGAGCAGAATCGAGAAAATTTGGTGCGGCGTGATGAACGTGCCGTCACGGTCCATGGCGCCGATTCGGTCGCCGTCACCATCCGCACACAGGCCGGCATGGTAGCCGCCGGAAACGACGGCGCGGCGCAGCGCCTCGACGTGCGGCTCAATCGGCTCGGGATTGACGCCGCCGAACAGCGGATCACGCGTGCCGCGAATTTCGTCGCAGTCGATGCCGTGACGCATCATAAGCTGGCGCAATAATCCGCGGGCTGCGCCGTGCATGGGGTCCACGACAAAGCGGAATTTCGCCGCGCGTATCCGTTCCCAGTCGACCAGTTTCTCGACGGTTTCGAGGTAAGGTGAAAGAATATCGAGAGATTGGATAAGGCCGGGTCGCGGGGGCAGCGGCGGCACGCCGTCCGCAAGCACGATGGCGAGTTCCTTTTCCACTTGCGCAACGATGGAAGGCAGCGCGGAGCTTCCGTAGCTCGCTTTGAACTTCACGCCATTCCACCGGTACGGGTTATGGCTTGCCGTGATCATGATGCCGCCGGCCGCGCCGCGTTGCCGCACCATGAGCGAAAGCGCGGGCGATGGGCACGCCTTTTCCGCGATCCACACCGGCATCCCGGTCATCGAGACGACTTCCGCAGCGGCTCGCGCAAAACGCTCGGAGGCGTACCGCGTGTCGTAGCCGACCAGTACGCCCGCCGTTGGTTTTTCCGCGCGCACAACATAGCGCGCGATCGCGCAGGCGACTTTGCGTACATTCTCTACTGTGAAATCGTCGGCGATGACTCCACGCCAGCCGTCCGTGCCAAATTTGATTGTGCCCACAGTTCAGCAGTATATGTGAAGCAGATCAAGGCGGAAAGCAGGTCTCTCGGCGCGTAACTAATGAATGAACCGATTTGGAGCAGGCCTAAAGGAGGCGGGAAAGTTTCTCTGCTTCGAGCCACTTCACGATTTTGCCGACGTCCTGTGCGCGGTCGCGCGGGCAGAGCAGCAGCGCGTCCTCGGTTTCGACGGCGACGAGATCGCGAATCCCGACCGCGGCGACGAATTTCCTGGGGCTCCAGAGGAAATTGCCGTGCGCGTCGAGTGCGACATAGCGTCCGGCGGATATGTTTTCTCCAGCCTTGTGGGCGAGCAGTTCGTAGACGGCGGCCCAGGAGCCGATGTCGCTCCAGCCCACCTCGGCGGGGAGGACGAATACGCTTGGCGCAGCGGCGCGGCGCGTGGCCGGTTCGAGAATCGCGTAGTCCACGGAAATATTTTCAAGCTTCGGGTAAACGCGTGCCAGCGTGCGCGCATATCGCGGGGTCCCAATCTCTCCGGCCAGACGCATCAGCGCGTCATGAGTTTTCGGCAGGAATTTCTCGAGATTGCCCAGGAACGTGGAGACGCGCCAGAAGAACATTCCCGCGTTCCAGAAGTGGCGCCCGGAAGAAACGTATTTCCGCGCGAGTGCGAGTGCAGGTTTCTCCGTGAACCGACGCACAGAAAAAACAGGCACACCTCCGGCGTCGAGCGCCTTTCCACGCGCGTGTTCGATGTAGCCGTAGCCGGTTTCGGGTCGCGAAGGTGGAATCCCCAGCACCACGAGCGACCCGGCGGCGTGCGCCACACGAAGAGCAGCGCGAACAACTTTGAGATATCGCGCCGGCTGCGCAATGTAGTGATCGGCGGGAAGCACCGCCATGAGCGCGTCGTTTTCCCTGCCCATGCCGCCGTGCAGAAGGTGTGCGGCGGCGAGGCCGATGGCGGCAGCGGTGTTTCGGCCGGCCGGTTCAGCAAGAATGTGCGATGCGGCGACGCGGGGAAGCTGCCGCCGGACGGCAGCGGCCTGCTCGGAGTTGGTGACGACCCATTGCCGCGATGCCGGAAACAGCGGTGCGAGACGCGCCGCGGTCTGCTCAAGCATCGTGTTGCGGCCGACGATGTTGAGCAATTGTTTTGGCGTGCGCGTGCGGCTGCGTGGCCAGAAGCGCGTCCCGCGGCCTCCGGCGAGGATCACTGCGTGCGCGGGTAGCCCTTCGCGGCTCATGGATGCACCACGCGCGACCACGCGGTTTCCTCGACCCGCTCATCCGCAAGCCGCCGGACGAAGTCGTGGAGGTCGGGGACATAAGTGCGCAACAGCATGGTTGGAGATTCGGGCACGAGTTGATATGCGCCGAGCGCGGCTGGAAGCAGCCAAAGTTCAGCCGGCGCATACGGTTCCACGCCGCCGGCGAACTCGATGCGGCCCCTGCCATCGAGAAAAATAAGCAAGTCGAAATGTTCCGGCGAAGTCACGGCGGCGATTCGCTCGCGGAATTCCCAACGTTCCGTGGCGAAGTGGCGGCACGCGGCGAAAAAAGTTTCCGTGACTGCGCCGTTCGTTATGCGGACCGGGTCGCATCGGCCCCCGCTCTGTTCGCCAAAGCGCATCACGTTCAGGGCCTGGCGAATATGCAGTGGGCGCGGCTTACCGTCGGCGGCAACGCGGTTGTAATCGAAGACGCGGTAGGTGATGTCGGAATGTTCCTGGACTTCGCACAGCACCACACCGGGACAAATCGTATGCGCGGTTCCGGCGGGCACAAAGACGGCGTCGCCCGCACGCACGGTGACGCGTTCGAGGCAATCCTCGACAGTGCCATCAGCGATGGCTCGGCCGAACGACTCGGGAGTCACGTTCGGTCGCAGGCCCACGCGCAGCTCGGCGCCTTCGCGCGCCGTGACGACATACCACATCTCCGTCTTCCCAATTCCGCCCGCGGCCGATTCGTGTTGCTCGGCGTACGCGTCATCCGGATGGACCTGCACGGAGAGTTTTTCCTCCGGGAAGATGAATTTCACGAGCAATGGGATGCGCGCGAGGCCGCGCAGACGCGTGCCCGTCCACTCCTCGGGCAAGCCCGGCCAGACTTCACCGAGCGTGCGTCCGGCAAATTCGCCGTTGGCGAAGCGGCATCCATTCCCCGTGAGCCACGCCTCGCCCATCGGTTCGGGTTCCTGCGATCGTTCGGGAAATAATGGAGAGAGATTTCGTGCGCCCCAGATGCGGGGCATGAAGATGGGGACGAGCCTCACAGGCCCCCGCCCCGCTTGGTTTGAACCGGGATTCACTTCGCCGATTCCGCCATCGCGAAGAATTTCTCGAGGCGCCGCAAGCCCTCCTCGATTCGGTCGATCGACGTGGCGTAGGAAATGCGGATGTAGCCGGGCGTACCGAACGCGTCACCCGGCACGACGACGAGGTACTGGCGCTCGAGGAGCTGCTTCGCCAGGGCGGTTGTGTCCGCGATGCCATTGCGCAAGTGTTCGGCAACGCTCGGGAATGCATAAAACGCGCCGCCCGGCTCCACGCAGGTGACTCCGGGAATCGCGCGAAGTCCGGCGACAATGCGGTCGCGGCGCCGCGAGTACTCCGCGAGCATGGCTGCGACGGTGTCCATCGGACCAGTGAGAGCTTCGAGCGCCGCATACTGGGCGATCGACGTCGGATTCGACGTGGACTGGCTCTGCAGCTTGATCATTGCAGAAATCAACGGTTCGGGTGCAAGCGCGTAGCCCACGCGCCAGCCGGTCATGGCAAACGTTTTCGAGAGCGAGCCGGCGACGATGATATTCGGCTTGGTGCCCGGCAAGCTCGCTATCGAGAACGGTTTTGCATTTCCATAAACGAAGTGGGAATAGCACTCGTCGGTCAGCAGCCAGATGTTTTTCGCGCGGCAGACTTCGTAAATCCGCGCGAACTCATCGTTGGGTACGACCGCGCCGCTCGGGTTGCTCGGCGAATTGACGATCAGCAGTTTCGTCCGCGGCGTAATCGCGCGCGCTACCTGCTCAGCGCGCAGACGGAAGCCGTCGGAAGGATCAGTCATCACGGTCACAGGGGTCGCGCCGGTGTACATGACCATATCCGGATAGCTGACCCAGTACGGCGCAGGAATAATAACTTCGTCTCCTGCACCGAGCAGCGAGCAGAATGCGTTGAAAATGGCATGCTTGCCGCCCACCGACACGATGCACTCCGGCACCGTATAGGACGAGCCAAACTGCGCCGTGTGCCACTTGCAGATGGCTTCACGC
>JBGPXQ010000254.1:0-3398 GCA_041492805.1 Terriglobia bacterium
GTCACGGGAGCGACCGTGAACGGCACAGGTTCGCTGGTAATGCGCGCGGATCGCGTTGGGGCGGAGACCCTGCTGGCTCAGATCGTTCGAATGGTCAGTGAGGCGCAGCGCAGCCGGGCGCCGATCCAGAAACTGACCGACGTTGTAGCCGGGTACTTCGTGCCCATCGTCGTCGGCATTGCTGCTCTGACATTTGCCATCTGGGCTGTGTGGGGCCCGAATCCTCGCATGGCGCACGCTATCATCAACGCGGTTGCTGTGCTGATCATTGCCTGCCCGTGCGCGCTGGGGCTGGCCACGCCTATGTCCATCATGGTGGCGACAGGGAAGGGCGCGACCTTTGGCGTGCTATTCAAGAATGCCGAAGCGATCGAATTGATGCGCAAGGTGGATACGCTGGTGGTCGACAAGACAGGGACGCTCACCGAAGGTAAGCCGAAGCTGGTGTCGGTGGAGCCGGTTGACGGATTTGAAGCGGAACGGCTGCTGCGGCTTGCGGGAACGCTCGAACGTAGCAGCGAGCACCCTCTGGCTGCGGCGATCGTCAAGGGTGCAGAGGAACGTGGGGCCAAGCTCAGCTCAACCGAAGCATTCGAATCCTTGACGGGCCGGGGTGTTCGCGGCCGCGTAGAGAACTGCTCCGTCGCTTTGGGAAATCAGGCGCTTCTCGAAGAACTCCGTGTGGATGCCGGAGCGCTGGCCGCGAAGGCAGAGGCCATGCGGGCCGACGGCCAGACAGTTATGTTCGTGGTTATCGATAACAAAATTTCCGGTCTGCTCGCCGTCGCCGACCCGATCAAGCAGACTACCGCGGAGGCGATCCGCCACCTTCACGCGGACGGCATTCGCATCGTGATGCTGACCGGCGATAGCCGCACCACGGCGCAGGCCGTTGCCGGCAAGCTTCAGATCGATGATGTGATCGCTGAAGTTCTGCCTCAAGACAAGGCCAGCATCGTAAAGCGGCTTCAGGACGAAGGCCGCTTCGTTGCGATGGCTGGCGATGGAATCAATGACGCGCCGGCGCTGGCGCAGGCGCAAGTCGGAATCGCCATGGGTACAGGCACGGATGTAGCGATGGAGAGTGCGGGAGTCACGCTGGTGAAGGGCGACTTGCGCGGCATCGTTCGCGCACGCTCGTTGAGCCGCGCCACGATGCGCAACATCAAACAGAATCTATTTTTCGCGTTTGTTTACAACTCCCTCGGCGTACCGATCGCGGCGGGAGTTCTCTATCCGTTCTTCGGCCTGCTGCTGAGCCCCATGATTGCGGCGGCGGCGATGAGTTTCAGCTCCGTGTCGGTGATCACGAATGCGCTGCGCCTGCGCAGGCTCGATCTTTCGCTCTAACGCGAATTTCTCACAAGAACCTTGTGGTAGCCGTTGGCCCGGTCCAATGCATGCAGCCGGAGCGCAGGTCCAGGGCGGTCGAGTAGCACAGGCTTCAGGCTGTGTGGGTTTTGCTTTGCGCTGCGTTTGGCAAAATGCGCACAGACTGAAGTCTGTGCTACCAAGAGCCGCTTCGCATCGACACGCAATATGAGGCATCAAACTAACAACTGAGAACGGAGATCCTTTACCCGTTTGTGAGAAATGCGGGCTAAATGTTCCAGTGGGAACTTCAGTTCTGATTCAGCAGGACATCGATGGAACCCAAGGTTTCGGGCGATTGCCAATCCTGCGGGCCCACAATCTTGCGTGCCAGGCGGCCATTGCGGTCAATCAGGTAGGTTTCCGGAAACATTGACGTTCCGTAATCCGCAGCACTCTTCTTGGTGGCGTCACGGTAGGTGGGGAAGACCACGTGATTGTCCTGGAGGAACTTGTCGTACGCGGCGGCGTCTTCATCCACGCTCACGCCCAGAACGACGCCGCCCTTCGCTGCGATCTCCTGCTGCAGGCGATTGAGCGATTGAGTTTCTTCGAGGCACGGCGGGCACCAGGATGCCCAAAAGTTGAGGACTACAACCTTGCCGCGCAAATCCGCCAGATGCGAGGCGCCTGCAATCTGAAGCGGAAAGTCTTTGGCTTTGCGTCCGGCGAGGCTCGGCTCGCCCTGGCGATAACTTGGCATCGCGAACGCGTACAGGAACGCTGCCACCAGGATCAAGGCGATAGGACCGAGGATTTTGTGCTTCATCGATTCCGCTCCGCTCTTCATGATACCTTTTTTTCCCGGCTTCGTGCGAGCCGATTTGCGACCCCACGCATCTTATGAATTCTTCTATGAATGTTTCCGCGATCGTGCCCGCGCGCAACGAGGAAGCAACGATTGCTTCCGCTGTCGATTCGCTTGCCGCCCAGCCGGAAATTAAAGAAATTCTTGCCGTCAACGATCAGTCCTCCGACGGCACGGCTGCAGAACTCGAGCGGCTAGCTGCGCGATACAAGCAACTGCACGTCCTCGAAACGAAGGCGTTGCCCAGCGGGTGGGTAGGGAAGAACTATGCCGTTTCGCTGGGCGCCGCGCAAGCAACAGGGGATTGGCTGCTATTCACGGACGCCGATGGCGTACACCTGCCGGGTTCGACGGCTCGCGCGCTTGCCGACGCTACGGCAACTGGCGCTGGCCTGGTGTCCTATTCCCCCGAGCAGGAGACGCATACGTGGTGGGAACGGGCCCTGATCCCGTTCGTCTACTCGCGTCTGGGGCAGAAGTTTCCCTACGACGCTGTAAATGATCCCAATTCTCCGGCAGCCGCAGCTACCGGGCAGTATCTGCTGATCCGGCGGGAAGACTACGAGAGAATAGGGGGCCATGCAGCGGTCGCGGGCGAAGTGCTCGAGGATGTGGCGCTGGCGCGGCTCGCCAAACAGGCGGGGATACACCTGCACTTTGCCTCAGGGCTGGGAATCATGCGCGTGAGGATGTACCGGACGTTTGGGGCCATGTGGCAGGGTTGGACGAAGAACCTGTATCCGCTGATGGGCGGGACGTCGCGTGCCGCGGGCCGTGAACTGCGCGGCGTGGTTCCCTGGATACCCCTGTTGTTACTGCTGCTTACGCCTGTGCATGTAATGTTGGGAGCGCTGGGCGTGGTATTGCTGGCAGGCCGCCACGCGGCGTATGCCGCCACGCTCCGGCGGAATCGTTTTCCAACCGCGCATGCCTTATACTATATGCTAGCGGTTACGCTCTACGCGGCAGTGCTGCTTACCTCAGAATGGCACTATGCACGCGGGCGCGTTGTATGGAAGGGCCGCGAGTATCCCGTGAGTCGTGACTAGTGCAAACCCTAACTCGCTGCAGCTCATGCCTTGGTTGCGATTGCTTTCGCTTTTCTTGCTAAGAGGCACGCCAGGGATGCTTCATATCAGATCGGGTGACTTGGAAACCACTTTATTCGCGCCATGGTTTATCTAACACGCAAAATCGAGTTTTCGGCGTCGCATCTGTA
>JBGPXQ010000190.1:0-5299 GCA_041492805.1 Terriglobia bacterium
ATCATTCGGGGGATTACCGTACGCACCCCACAGGCGCTTGAAGGTGCCTTTGTCCGAGTCGTAGACGACGACCCGCTTGTTCAGATAACCGTCGGCGATATAAATCTCGTGGGCTTCGGAATCCACATCCATGCCGGCCGGTCGCCCGAGAATGTCGGCGCGCAGGCTGTTTGGCGGATCGGTGGAAGGATGGCCAATCTGCATGAGGAAATGGCCATCGTTCTTGAACTTCAACAGGTGACGATCGGAAGAGTCGGCGCCGCTGATCCATACGTTATCGTCCTTGTCCACGTAAATCCCGTGCTCTCGTTTTGGCCAATCAAATCCGTCGCCAGGGCCGCCCCAGGATTGCAGCAGGTTTCCCTGAGCATCGAATACCAGGACCGGAGGCGCGGCGAAGCAGCACTGCGACTCCGGCGGAGTTTGCGCAGCGCCCAACTCATCCACCGTGTTCAAGCCGGGGCGTTGCAAAACCCAGATGTGGTCGTGGCGATCCACGGCCATGCCACCCACTTGGCCCATGATCCAGTTGTTGGGCAGTTCCTTGGGCCAGGACGGATCCACTTTGAACGTTGGCGCATCTGGAGCAGCAGCTGTCTCCGCAGCGGAGTGGATGGCCAACACAATTCCCATCGCAAAGCCAATCAAGAAGACAGTTTGCGTCGGGCGAATTCCAGCAATGGGCATGGTGCTCTCCAATCAACGGGATTCAGGCCGGCGTGGCAGCGCGCGGAGTATAGGTCCGCGGTACCGAGCTGTCAACGAAACGAAAGCCGTTGCGCCGCAAAATGGGAATGCACGATCTGAAGAAATCACTTCTTGCCAACAGGTTCCAGCAGCCAGATCTCATCCGAAATGTGCTGATAGTTCGTGGTGACAAGCCACTTCCCGTCCCGCGATACGTCGAATGGAAAATTCGTCCCGACAAAATGAAGGCCCGATATCGTTCGAAGCTTGCCGGTTTTCATGCTGAACACCTGAATCTGTGCGTTCCCATCAGGTCCGACAGCCTGAAAACCGATCTGATCTCCATCCGGCCACCACACGGCCCATCCACCGTTTTCCGTTAGACGCCGTAGCCCGGTTCCGTCGGGATGCACAATCGAAACGCCACCCGAAAACCCGCGATTCGGACTGAAACTGATCCATTTTCCGTCGGGAGACCAGCGTGGAAGAGTTCCTGGTGCATCGAGCAGGCGCCGCGGCCCGCCGCTTCCGTCCGTGGAAGAGATGTATAGGTACGAAATTTTGTTCTCCGTGCGAGCGAATGCCACGGAGCGTCCATCGGGAGAAACATCGCCGTATGCATCGCTTCCAGAAGTTGGCGCGGACGCCGGTTTTGCTGGACCACCCTCGCTGGGAACGCGCCAGAGACTCAATGGTTCCGTTCCCCAGGTATTGAAGTATATCGAGCTGCCGTCCGGCGTGAAGCGCGGATAGATTTCCGGCACTTTTCCCGAGGTGAGCTGCCGTGCCGTAACTCCCTCCGCCGGGATGAGCCACAAATGCCACGAACCGTCGGGCTCATCGCGCGAATAGGCGATCTCCTGACCATTCGGAGAGAATGCCGGAGCCCACAAACGCGAGGCGTCCGTCAGAAGCGTCGTGCTCGTGCCGTTTGCCAGTGAATAGAGGAGAAGTGTGTTTCGCGACCGGGAATTCAGGAACGCGATCGTGCCGTTTCGAGCGACACTTGGCGATGTGTCTGGGCCGGGGCCGGTGGTCAATTGAACAGGCGGTTTTGCTTGAAGCGGTTGCCACCACAGGTTTGATGCCCCACCGCGGTTCGAACGGTGCACAACGCCGCGGCCATCCGGTGTAAAGACCGGCGAATCACTGACCACACCCTGCACATCTTTCGTCAGCCGCGTTGCCCCGCCTCCCTGGGCCGGCACAATCCAAATTTCCCGGTTCATTCCTCCGCGACTTCGCGAGACAGACAGCAGAGTGCCATTGGGCGACCACGCAGGGCGCCCAAAGAATGGATAGATATCGTCGCTTTTCAGAAGAACGCGGGTGTCCGAGCCGTCACTGCCGGAGGTCGCCAGCGCTTCCGGCTCGCCTTGCTTCCGCACGATGAATGCGAGCCTGCTTCCGTCAGGTGACCACGCCGGGTATTCGGCACCCGATACCAAGGGAACAGCATTGCCGCCCAGTGCGGGGATGAGGTAAATATCCCCCTGGCCGGCGTTCGAAGTGTATCTCACGAAAGCAAGCTTCTCGCCGTCTGGACTAAACTGAGGCGCATCCTTTCCTGAATCATCATGCGTCAGCCGCACGTGCTCGCCGCCCGCTACCCGGCTTACGTAGAGTTCCTGGCGGCCGTTGTTGTCTTGGACATATGCAACCATCTTCGCGTCCGGCGAAAGCGCCGGTCCGCTCAGGTTGCCTTCCGAAGAGATAAAGAGCCGCAACTTGCCGCCCGTTTGCGGACCAGCGGTGGGCTTGCTGAAGCGGCCGTACACGAACAGAACAACGGCCACCATTGCAAGGAGACTCACTGCCGGCAGCACATACCAAGTCGGGGATTTCTTCTCCGGCTGCAAGGTTACCCGTGGAGCGACCCCGGTGTCGGACTGCAGCGCCTCCAGAGCCGCACGTATTTCACTTGCCCGCTGATAACGTTTCTCTGGCTCCTTTGACAGACAGTGCATGATGACCGCGCGGAGTCCCGGTGTCACGTGCGTCGGTAATGCCGCTGGTGATTCCCGCAGAATAGCGGTCGTCAATTCGAATCCCGTGCGCCCATGAAAGGGAAGCGCGCCCGCCGCGAGTTCGTAGAGAAGCACTCCCAAGGACCAGAGGTCGGTGCGCACATCGGGGTCCTTCCCCTGGAGCAACTCCGGCGCCATGTAGGCCAGCGTTCCGACGATGCTTCCCGAATCGAGGCTCGTCGAACGCGTGACGCCTTCGAGCGAACCCTCCTGAATTTTCATTGCCAGGCCGAAGTCCAACACCTTCAGTTGGCCCGACGAAGTCATTCGAACGTTTGCCGATTTCAAGTCCCGATGCAGAATTCCCTGCGTATGAGCGTGGTCCATGGCGTCGGCAATTTGCGCGCCAAGATCCAGCACGGATTCTGTCGGCAGTCCGTTCGGGGGGATGCGACGGCTAAGCGTTTCGCCGGCGAGGTATTCCATGGCGATGTACGGCTGGCCATCGACCTCGCCCACTTCATAAATCGTGCAGATGTGCGGATGATTCAGGGCGGAGGCGGCCCGCGCTTCGCGCAGGATGAGCTCGCGCGACTCCGCATCCGTGAGCGTGTTCGTCGAGGGCAGCTTGAGGGCGACGTCGCGGTGGAGGGTTTCGTCCCGGGCACGAAAAACCACACCCATACCGCCGGCGCCAGCTTTTTCCAGCACGGTGTAGTGGGCGAATGTCTTGCCAACCATCAGGTAGGACCTATGCGCGGAATCATAGGTGGTCCCGCGAATCCCGTCAAACCTCATCGGCCCCTGGCGCGGGCACCTGACCAAAAGCCTCGCCCATCGTCTAAAGAAGCAGGACGAGGGAACTTTTCCCACACCGTTGCGTATTCCCTTATAGCAGCGCGGCCAAGACAGCGGGGGTCGAGTATGTCCAGTAATGGCAATGCTTTAGGAAACGGAAAAAACGGCAAAAACGGCAAGAAGCGCCGCCGCATCATCTGGGCGGCGATCGCGGTGGTGGCGCTGGCGGGCGGTGGCTATGGTGTCAAGGCGGCGCTCAGCCCCAGCCGCACCATTGACCCTTCCAAGATTGCTTCCGCGGAGCGCGGTGACTTGGCGCGCGTGGTTGTAGCCACCGGCAAGATTCAGCCGCTTTCCAAAGTGGAGATCAAGTCCAAAGCCAGCGGCATCGTGAAAAAGCTTTATGTGGATTACGGCGAGACTGTGAAGCAGGGCCAGTTGCTTGCGGAACTTGACAAGGTCCAACTCGAAGCCGCCGAACGCGCTTCCCGTGCCAACTTGCAAGCCGCCGAAGCGGCGCTGGATTCTTCCAAAGCCACACTGGAGCGCAACAAAGTCGATGCGGAAGGCCCGGACGTGCCCTTCCTGAAGCTCAATATGGAGCGCGCCGAACAGATGTACAAAGACGGCGTGATGTCCAAGAGTCTCGTCGAGGACGCGGAGAAAAATTATCAGCTAGGGCTGAACAAGCAGGTGAGCGCGCAGCGCACGCTGGCCGTCTCCAAGGCGGAAATTGCCAAATCCGAAGCGCAAGTGGCGCAAGCCAGGGCTTCGCTGGAAAACGCGCAGGAAGATCTGCGCAACTCCACGATCGTCAGCCCGATTGAAGGGCTGGTCCTCTCTCGCGACGTGAATATCGGCGACGCGGTCAGTTCTATCTTGGTGCTCGGCTCCCAGGCTACCTTGATCATGACCCTCGGCGACGTCAGCGAAGTTTACGTGCAGGGCAAGGTCGATGAAGCGGACATCGGCAAGGTCTTTTTCAGCCAGCCCGCGCGCATCGTCGTGGAATCCTTCAAGGACAAGAAATTCACCGGCAAGGTCACCAAGATTTCTCCTCTTGGCAAGGAGAAGGACAACGTCACCACCTTCGAAGTGCGCGTCTCGATTTCCAATCCTGGCGGCGAGCTCAAGGCCAACATGAGCGCCAACGCCGAAATCCTCCTCGAGGAAAAGAAAAACGTGCTGATGGTTCCGGAAGCCGCGCTGATATACGACAAGGAGCGAAAAGCTTCTGTCGAGATTCCCGACGCCAAGGCCGACAACGGCAAGAAAAAACTTAGCGTCAAGCTCGGCATCTCGAACGGAGTGAAAACGGAGATCCTCGAAGGTCTCGGCGAGAAGCAACAAGTCATTCTGCAATAGTTGAATCAACCGGCGAAGCGCCATGTCATTCCAGGACTTACTGCGAGACACGCTGACCACGCTCTGGGCCCATAAACGCCGAACCATGCTGACGATGTTCGGCATCGCCTGGGGAATCATCTCGATCACTGTGATGGTCGCGGCGGGCGAGGGGCTTGGCAAGGGCATTCAGAAAAACCAGGAAACTTTTGGCAAGGACGTCATGATCGTTTTTGCGGGCCGCACCAGCATGCAGGCTGGTGGGACGCGCTCCGGCCGCATTATCCGTTGGGCAGAAGACGACTATCTCCAGGTCGCGAAGGAAGCGCCTGCGTGCAAGTACGTGATGCCGGAACTCGGCAACGATGTGCAGGTGCATAGCCTCTTCAACAGCGGAAAACTTCAGGTTGTCGGCGCGTTGCCGCCATTCACCGAAATTCGCAGCATTGCCGTCGCTCAGGGCCGCTTCTACAACGAAGAGGACAACGCGGAAGCTCGCAACG
>JBGPXQ010000225.1:0-4454 GCA_041492805.1 Terriglobia bacterium
CAACGAACTTTTGGCTCCGGCGATTCAAATTGCCCAAGACGGTTTCCCGATAACCGAGTGGATTGCGCTTCACTTCGCGAAGAATGTCGACATGCTTCGCAACGATGAGGCCGCGGCCAGGACGTTTCTGATTTCCGACCGTCCGCCGCGAATGGGCGAAGTTTTTCGCAACCCGGATCTCGCCTGGTCGTTGCGCCAGATTGCGAAGGATGGCCGCGAGGCTTTCTATCATGGAGAGATTACACAGCGCCTCCTGACGCTTTCCGCTCGGCACGGCGGCTCATTCGCCGCCAAAGATTTTTCCGATTACTCGAGCGAGTGGGTTTCGCCGATCTCCACGACCTACCGCGGCTGGACCGTGTATGAGCTGCCGCCGAACTTGCAAGGCATCGGCGCGCTCGAAATGCTCAACCTCATGGAGCGGTTCGACCTCGCTCAGTTTGGCTTGAACTCGACGCGCGCCCTCCACGTTCAGATCGAAGCCAAGAAGCTGGCCTACGCTGACGTCCTTCGCTATATCGGCGATCCGAAGACATCCAAGCTGCCGGTCAGCGGAATGCTCTCGAAGCAATATGCGGCCGAGCGCGCCAAGCTGATCGACATGGATCACGCGAACTGTGAAGTTTCGCCGGGCACGCTCGTCCCCGATGCCGGCGATACGATTTATCTGAGCGTTGTGGATCGCGAAGGCAATATGGTCTCGCTGATCGAATCCAACTACGCGGAGTTTGGCTCGGGACTGGTTGCGGACGGCACCGGATTTGTTCTGCATGACCGGGGCGCGTTATTCAATCTCGATCCGGCTTCTCCGAACGCACTCGCGGGTCATAAGCGCCCGCTGCACACAATCATCCCGGCGTTTATGCAGAAGGATCAGATTCGGATTGCCTTCGGCATCATGGGAGGGTGGAACCAGGCGCAGGCGCACGCGCAGTTCGTATCGCACGTCGTCGACTTCAATCAGAATATTCAGGCGGCGCTCGAAACCGCGCGGTTTACGAAGCTCTCATTCGCAGGGTGCGACCTCGATCTGGAAAATCGTGTTCCCGGCAACGTGCGGCCGGAACTGGAAGCCAAGGGCCACAAACTCACCATGCACAACGGCTTCTCGGATGTGTTCGGCGGCGGCCAGGCTGTGATGCGCGATTACGCCACCGGCGTGAACTATGGAGCCTCCGACCCGCGCAAGGATGGCGCAGCAATACCCGAATTAAACATCCCCAACTGGCCGCCCAAATAGAATCGGCTTCGCAACGACACCTCCCTTCAGCGACAAGGCGATGCCGTGAAATCGTCGAGTCACTTGACAGAATTGCGCGCCCGTCAGTAGTCTCCATCGGAGCCGCGGCTGACCTGACATAACGAGTGAGGGCCCGGACCGCAACCCCAGGAGGCATAAAAGTTGACGCAGGTCACGCGATGCTGCTGAAGCTCACGGAAGAGTTGCCTCTCAATGCGCCGATCGATGAAGTATGGAATCTGCTGCGCGATACGCCGCGTTTGACGGGCCTCTTGCCGGGAGTTGAAAATGTCACGCCGTTAAATGAAGAAGGCGTGGAAGCGTACGCCGCTAGAGTGAGCGAGAGAGTTGGCCCGTTCAAGGTCACGATGAATTTAGAAGTGCGTATCATCGAAGCCATTGACCCATCGCTGTTGAAAGCTGCCATCAAAGGTGCCGATGCGATGGGTCTGAACCGCCTGACAGGCTCCATGCAGGTTGTTTTGAGCCCTGCATCATCCGGAACGCAGATGCGTTTTGAAGCGTCCCTGGACATTTTGGGTAAACTGGCGACACTGGGTGCGGTTCCGATTCGTCGCAGGACGACACAAGCTTTCGCCGAATTCGCTCGAAACATCCAGGGGCAATTTGCGCAGGGCGCGGGCTCAGCTTGGAGCCCGCTGGATTAGGGTGCGGGCTCTACGCGCCGTCGCCATAGCGCTGGCTTTGGCGCGTCGGCGACTTGGAGCCCGCCGGAAAAAGGAGCCCTCATGAACATTGGTTTTAAGTTGAACGGAAAGCAGGTAAACCTCGAAATTGAGCACCGAGAGACGCTCGCGGAGGTCTTGCGAGAGCGCTGCCGCTTGACGGGAGTGAAGGTATCATGCGAGGCGCAGGTTTGCGGAAGTTGTACGGTCCTGGTGGACGATCTTCCCGTGAGCGCATGCACTTACCTCGCCTACGAGGTCCGTGGCAAGCGGGTCACCACGATTGAAGGGTTGGCAGGCGAATCAGGGCACCTGCATCCGTTGCAACAAGCGTTTCTGGACCACTTTGCGTTTCAATGTGGATTTTGCACTCCAGGGATGATTCTGGCTGCGAAAGCGCTCCTGGACGAAAGATCTGAGGTTACAGATGCGGAGACCGTCGCTTATATGAACGGCAATTTGTGCCGTTGTACGGGCTACTTGCCAATTCTGAAGGCGATTCGCCAGGCGGCAACGGAACTGCGAGGAGGAAAGTGACTGAACGGAACGAATTTGCGGTCGTCAATCATTCTGTCCCTCGCGGGGATGGCATGGCGAAAGTGACGGGAAGCGCTGTCTATACAAGCGATATGGCTGTGGAACACATGGCATGGGCGAATGTTCTCCGCAGCCCGTTTGCCCGCGCCCGAATTCTCTCTATCGACACCTCGTTGGCCAAGAGCCAGCCCGGCGTGATCGATGTACTCACCGGTGAAATGCTCAAGGGCCTCCATCCTTACTACGGACACGGCGTGAAAGATCATCCCTTGATTGCGATTGGCCAGGTCCGTTTTGTGGGCGAGCCGGTCGCCGCCGTCATCGCCGAAGACAAACTGACCGCGCAGGAAGCCCTGGGGAAGATCGCCGTCAAATACGAGGAGCTTGAGGCGATACTCGACGTTGACACAGCGCTCGCGCAAGGAACCCCTCGCGTCCACGAGAGGGACTTCGCCGATGGTGCCTTTCGGGGGTTCGATGATTTCCCTGGCGCGGCTGGAAATATCTGCCAGGCGGTGCACATCGAGTGGGGGAATGTGGATGCGGCCTTCGCTGCTGCGACGCACATCGCCGAAGGCGAATTCTACTTCCCCATGGTGTATGCGTACGCCATGGAACCGTACGTCGCGATCGCCGATTATGATGCGAAGGGACAGCTGACGGTCTACTCTTCGGCGCAACATCCCTTCATGGTGCGCCACGATTTGGCTCAAGTGTTCGGACTGCCGCTGAACAGTGTCCGCGTGATCGTTCCCTACATCGGCGGCGGCTACGGCAGCAAGTCCTACACGAAGATTGAACCACTCGTCGCCGCGTGTTCGTGGAAAGCGGGACGGCCCGTGAAGCTGCAACTCAGCGTCGAAGAAGCCTTCCTCACTACACGCGGAGATGACGCGCGCGTTCGAATCCGTACGGCGGCTGACGCGAAGGGGCAACTCGTGGCGCGGCACGCCACAATTCACTTGAATACCGGCGCATATGCGGAAAACAGCCCCATGGTCTGCAGAAAGGCAGCCAATCGCATCGTCGGGCCCTACCGAATCCCCAATGTGAAGGTTGATTGTTTCGCGGTGTACACGAACACCGTGCCGGCAAGTTCCTATCGTGGATTGGGTGGGGCACAGGTCACGTTTCCCGGAGAATCTCAGATCGATGAGCTTGCGGAAAAGTCAGGCTGCAGCTCGGTCGATTTCCGGTTGAAAAACCTGGCGCAGAGCGGCGAGTCGATACATCCCGGGATGCGTCCTATCGACGCGGATGTGCCCGGCGACGTTCGCGAGGCTGCCCGCATGTTGCGGATGGATCGCCCGCTGGCGCCGGGACACGGGCGCGCCGTGTGCTGCTCGGCAAGCGATGCCGGAGCGCATCCGGTGACGCTCGCGATGGTGCAGGTGTATGCGGATGGTTCGGTGTCCGTGCTGAGTGGAAGCACGGAGATCGGCCAGGGCAGCCACACCGTCCTGACGCAAATCGCCGCGGAAGAAATGGGAGTGCCCCTGGAAAAAGTGCGGCTGGTTGGGTCCGACACCGCGGTTACGCTGTTCGAACGCTCGACGGGCGCAAGCCGCACCACCACTCTGATGGGCCGCGCCGTGCTGGAAGCGTGTCACGAGGCCATCGCCCAGTGCAAAATCATGGCTGCTGAGGTGTTGGGAGTCACGGCGGATGCCTTGGTGGAAGAACGGGGCGGCATACGTTGCGGCGAGAGGCGGTTGACTTGGCCCGAGATCCTCGAGCAATACTTTCAAATGGAGGGCTGCAGCATCATTGGCCGCGCGTATCTGCGCAAGACCGGCGACCTGAAGTTGATCCCTGTGTTCTGGGAGATCGGCGTCGTAGGCGTGGAGATTGCCCTGGATGAAGAAACCGGAAGAATCACTTTGGATTCTCTCGTCACGATCGGCGACGTGGGCCTGGCCATTCACCCGGCGATGACGGAGGGCCAGGACCTCGGTGCCGCTACCATGGGCCTCGGAGTCGGTTTGTTCGAA
>JBGPXQ010000255.1:0-3290 GCA_041492805.1 Terriglobia bacterium
CGGCGCGCATGATGATTTCGTTGTACACGGCCGGCGAAGCGTTGACGATCAGATTGCAGCCGCGCGCCGCTCGCACGATGGACCACAGATTCCGCGCGTTCGTTTCGCGGACTTCGATCTCACTTTTCTTGCCCAGAAAGCGCCGCGCGCGCTTCGGATCGCGGTCGCCGCACCACACCGTATGACCCTGGCGCGCCAGCAATTGCGCCAGCAGGGAGCCGGTGCCGCCCGCGCCGAGAACGAAGATCCGCATCGGCCCGCAACTCTACCATATTCATTGCAGCCGGGTGCCACAGCCAATCCCGGCTGTGCCGCCCGGGACACCATTTGCTACTGCCGGAGAGCGGGGGTTGAGTGGTGTTGATCCCTCCAGTTTTCTTGCCCAAGCCCAATTGCGGACTTAGGCGTTTTGGTTGGGGGTGTTGCAACGTCGTAAACGGTCCTTCTGAGATTTATCCTTGCTGGATACTCCTCCCGTAGAATGGAAGTACAGTCGGCCCTTATTCGGGAGGAAAAATCATGATGGCACGACGGTGGGTTGTTGTCTTTGCGACGGCGCTATTCGCCATGACCAGCAGCGCCGCATTTGCGCAGGGGAAAGGGCATGGGAACGGACACAACAAGGACAAACACGACGACGACGATTCCTACGAACATTATCAATTCACCTCGCATGATCAGGATTCGTTTCATGCGTGGTATCAGGAACATGAGAACGACCTTCCGCCGGGGCTCGCCAAGCGCGATCGGCTTCCCCCCGGTCTCGAAAAGCAACTCCGCGAGCGCGGCACTCTGCCGCCGGGATTGCAGAAGAAGATCGAGCCTGTGCCGGTAGACCTGGAACGGCGTTTGCCGCCGCCTCCCGAGGGTTGCGGCTGCAGGCACGTCATCATTGGCGGCCACCTGGTCCTTTTGAACATCAAGACGAATTACGTTTACAGTGTTTTCCACTTCGAGGTTCAATAGCGTCACGGAAGAAGGATAAGCCGATGGCATCTTGTTGAGCGAAGCGGCCCGACTCGCGGGCGCGCCCTCGATGGGAAAGGAGAGACTGATGGCGGGAGGAAAGGGATTCTTTGAATCGTTGCTCGATTTTTCGTTTCGCGATTGCGTCGCGACGAACAATCGAAAGTTTCTTTACGGATTGCACCTTTTGGTCGGATTGATCGGCGCGGTCGCCTTTGTGGTTGTGGGTTTTCAGACCTCGCCGACGCAGGGGCTTATAAATTTGATTGTAGCCCTGGTCGGATTGTTTTTCTGGATTCTTTACGTCCGGATCGCGCTGGAATTTTTGCTGGCCGTTTTTCGAATTGCTGAAGCGGCTTCGCCCTCAACGAGTGTTAGAGACGAACGCTAGCGCCTCTCCCCGAAGGCTGCTCAGGGCGAAGTGTTCGTAGCGCCTCGGCCGCGGCCGATGTAATTCTGCGGCGCACGCTGGTCGGCAATGGATCGCGCTACGTGCAGCCCGTGAAATCAAACTCCTTCGGCGTAACAGTGGCGCCTGGAGTCACCTTCAGCGGATTTCCGCTCGCGTCCAAGCTGGTAGTTTTCGATGGAGGCATACAATCCGTCGTTCCGCCGCCCATCGGCACGAACGCATTCGCCTCCACCGAATAGAGCACATCGCCGGAAGCGGGGGCGGAATAGGTGATTTTTCCCGAGGAGAAGATTCCCACGCTCGGGTTGCTCGCCGGTACGATCAGCGTGTACTGCGCGCAGTTCGAATTCAGGGGCGCGGTCACCGGACAACTGGAATTCGAATCCACGGAAAGGATGGGCACTGAGTTGCCCTCTGCCGGGATCGTCACTGTTAGTGACGCCCCGCCGCTTAGAGTAATTGTCTGTAGGGCGGACACGGAAGCGTCGATGGATACTGCAGCAGACCCGGATGTCGAAGTAACGAACCCCTGGAGCGTCGCCGGTCCCGTAGATGTGCCCGTCTCAGCGGTCAAAGGAATCGCGCCAAGATTAGTGCCCCCGGGCACGCCGACCGCAACGGTCGCATTGTAAGCCACTCCTGCGCCATTGATGGCCACCACAACCACATCGAATGTCGCCCCGGACGGCAGCGGACAGAAATTGAAGTTGCCTGCCGAGTCGGCGGCCGTCTGCATAAAGATGACATCTGTGTGCGAACTATCCTGCTGCTCGAGCGCGACCAGCACTGTTCCACCTGCAATGGGCATCTGTGTTGCCGCATCCACCACCTGGCCGCCGATCCCTGTATTGTTCGTGCTCACTTGTTCTGCCTTCAGCACAGGAAGTAACCGGAACTTCCCTTTGCCTTGGGGATTGATGGACGCGCAAGCATTGAAATCAATGTTGAGGTCAACGTCCTGCCCAGCCGCGACAGTAATGGGCCCGCCTTCGATTTGACCCGGAGGGATTTTTAGGCCTGTGTTCGCCTGACTGGAGAGCTCAAGTTCGTGGACGCTCCCGTCCTGAAGGACAACGCAATTAAAACCCTGGTTACCGCAGGCATTCGTTGCCGGGAGCGGCCCGCTGCTTCCATCATTCGGGACTAACAGCAGACGGATCTGCTGATAGGTGCCCGCGGGAAGCGCCGTATTCGATCCCAGCATCGTCAGCAGGCAAGCGTTCGGGCCTGCAGCAAAGAGATCGATCTGCATCGGCTGGCTGATGAGTTGTGGCGCCAGTTCCTGCCATCCCGGAGTGCTGTCGTCTGCTGAAGTACTCGTGTGGGCCTGGACCGAACGAATCGTCACGAAGACGTGCTGAAACGCACCATTTGGAAACTTGCAGCTCGGCGGGTCGGTAATGCTCACACGGATGGTGGCCATCCCGCCCGATGACATCATCGTGGCCGAACCCGAACCGCCACAGCTCACGAGCGCGGCTGCGAACGCCACCAGCGCGGTGAGACTACCAATCCAGAGGAATGCAAAGGGAGTCTTCGAGTTAATTCGTGGAAAGCATGCCATGGCCGACCTCCATAAGAAATCACAACGAGGGCTGGGAACGCCAAGGCGGGGGGCGCGCTGTCAGCAATTCTAGGCGGCTTCCTCGGACACGTCAAGCCGCCCACTTGGTGCACACGGAGATAATGACCTGCGCGGTTGAGAAGGAGCCTGTAAAGATAGAGAGCCACTCCTCCATTGCTCCCCTAGCTTTGTAAGAGTAGAATCTGCTTGAAATCTCCGATCCCCTCGGCCTAACGGAGAGAAATCCCAAGGCCCTGGGGACGATGCCTCCAATTATTTTCGGAGGCTGAGGGTTCGGGCGGAAACGCCTGCTCCTCCCGTGCTTGGAAAGGAGAAGGTCCGGCTCAC
>JBGPXQ010000107.1:0-8230 GCA_041492805.1 Terriglobia bacterium
AAATTACTCGATAATCTCCGTGACGGCGCCAGCGCCGACCGTGTGGCCGCCTTCGCGGATCGCGAATCGCAGCCCCTTCTCCAGCGCCACCGGCGTGATCAGGCTGATTTCCGCCGACACGTTATCGCCCGGCATCACCATTTCCACTCCCGCCGGCAGCTTTACATCTCCCGTCACGTCCGTCGTCCGAAAGTAAAACTGCGGCCGGTATCCCGTAAAGAATGGCGTGTGCCGCCCGCCTTCTTCCTTCGTCAGCACGTACGCTTCCGCCTTGAACTTCGTGTGCGGCGTGATCGATGCCGGCTTGCACAATACCTGCCCCCGCTCCACTTCTTCCTTCTCCGTCCCGCGCAGCAGCAACCCTACGTTGTCTCCCGCCAGGCCCTCATCCAGCAGCTTCCGGAACATCTCGATCCCCGTCACCACCCGCTTCATCGTCGGACGAAATCCCACGATCTCCACTTCCTCGCCTACCTTCACCTTCCCTCGCTCGATTCGTCCCGTCACCACCGTCCCGCGCCCTGATATCGAAAAAATATCCTCGATCGGCATCGCGAACGGCTTGTCCACCTCTCGCACCGGCTGCGGTATGCTTTTGTCCACCGCCTCCATCAACTCCTCGATCGACTTCTCCCACTTCGCTTCCCCGTTCAATGCTCCCAGCGCTGACCCGCGAATCACCGGTATCGTATCTCCAGGAAACTGATACGTCTTCAGCAGCTCCCGCACTTCCAATTCCACCAACTCCAGCAACTCCGGATCTTCCACCGCGTCGCACTTGTTCAAAAACACCACGATCGACGGCACGCCCACTTGCCGCGCCAGCAAGATATGCTCCCGCGTCTGCGGCATCGGACCGTCCGTCGCCGCCACCACCAGGATCGCTCTGTTTATCTGCGCCGCTCCGGTGATCATGTTCTTCACGTAATCCGCGTGTCCCGGGCAATCGATGTGCGCGTAGTGACGGTTCGCCGTCTCGTACTCCACGTGCGACACCGCGATCGTGATCCCGCGCTCTCTCTCTTCCGGCGCGTTGTCAATCGAATCAAACGCCCGGAACGCCACCTTCGGGTTGTGCTTCGACAGCACCTTCGTGATCGCCGCCGTCAAAGTCGTCTTCCCGTGATCGATGTGTCCGATCGTCCCAATATTCAGGTGCGGCTTTGTTCGTTCAAATTTTTCCTTCGCCATCGCTCTGTCTGCTCCTCCGCTCGTACGTTCGTTTGAATCCCGATGGAATTTTATCCCTGGCCCTGTTACCGAGTCGCCCTGCCGGTCGCTTTCGAGATCACTTCCTCGGCAATCGAAGCGGGGGCCTCGGCATAATGCGAGAAATGCATCGTAAAGCTTGCGCGGCCCTGCGTGCGGCTGCGGACGTCGGTGGCATAGCCGAACATCTCGGCCAGCGGCACTTCCACACGGATCACGTTGGCGCCGCCACGGCTCTCGGTCCCCTGAATTTGGCACCGCCGCGAATTCAAGTCGCCGAAGACCTGCGGCATGTATTCTTCCGGCGTAACAACTTCCACTTTCATGATCGGCTCAAGCAGCACCGGATGAGCTCTGCCGCAGGCCTCCTTGAACGCCATGGAGCCCGCAATCTTGAACGCCATTTCGGAGCTATCCACTTCGTGATAGCTGCCGTCGATCAGAAGGACGGCGATATCCACCATTTCGTAACCGGCGAGGATGCCGTTTTCCATAGCTTCCCGGATGCCCGCATCGATCGGCGCAATGTATTCCTTCGGAATCGAGCCGCCGATCGTCTTGTCGATGAATAACATGCGGTGTTCTTTGTCGAACCGCCACTTGCCGCCCGATCCTGCCACTTGCTTTGCCAGCACGTCGAGTTCATCGGTCGACATCTCGTGCATATTTTCGTGCGCCGCCGAAGGCAGCGGAAGCACGTCGATCTTGCAATGACCGTATTGGCCGCGGCCGCCAGTCTGGCGGATGTACTTGCCTTCGGCTCCCGCTCTGCGGCGAATCGTTTCGCGGTAGGCGACCTGCGGGCGTCCGACGGTGGCCTGCACGCCGAATTCGCGCATCATGCGGTCCACAATAATTTCAAGATGCAGTTCGCCCATGCCGGAGATCAGCGTCTGGCCGGTATCCGGGTCGGAGTGCACCCGGAAAGTCGGGTCCTCCTGCACCATCTTCTGCATGGCGTTGCCGAGCTTGTCCTGATCCGCCTTGGTTTTCGGCTCAATCGCCACGGAAATTACAGGCGCCGGGAAATCAATATTTTCCAGGACGACGGGCCTCTCTTCATCGCACAACGTGTCGCCGGTGGTCACGCTCTTCAGACCCACACAAGCGGCGATATCGCCCGCATGGATGGCGTCGATTTCCTCGCGCTTGTTGGCATGCATCCGCAACAGCCGGCCAATGCGTTCGCGCGTCTGCTTGGTCGAGTTGTAAATGTAGCTGCCCGACTTCAGCACTCCGGAATACGCCCGGATGTAGGTAACGTGCCCGACAAACGGGTCAGACATGATCTTAAAGGCCAGCGCCGCAAAGGGCTGGTCGTCACTCGCGCGGCGAAGTTCCATTTCCGAGCCATCGAGCGTTGTACCTTCAACGGGCGGCACATCGAGAGGCGACGGCAGGTAGTCCACCACCGCATCCAGAAGCGGTTGAATGCCCTTGTTCTTGAAAGCCGAGCCGGCCAGCACGGGCACCAGTTTAAGAGCTATGGTCGAGCGGCGAAGCGAAGCCCGAAGCTCTTCCGGCGTCAGGAGATGCTCATTCAAATACTTGTCGAGAACCACATCATCGTGCTCGGCGATGTACTCAACCACTTTGGCGCGATGCTCTTTGTAAAATGCTTTGTCGATCGCCGACGCCTTCAGCGCCACAGCGATATCCGGGCGAGCCTTCAAGAAAGCATCGTCCCAGAGCTTTTCGACTCCAAAGATTTCAAACTTCGCGCCCAGAGTTTCCTCGAGCCAGATGATGGCCTTTTCTTCGATGAAATCGATGCAGCCGATAAAAGAGTCTTCCTTGCCGATCGGAAACTGAATCGGCGCCGGATGGGCGCCCAAACGCTGGCGCATCGTGCGGATGGCATGATCGAAGTCCGCGCCCGTGCGGTCCATTTTATTCACGAACGCGATGCGTGGAACACGGTATTTGTCGGCCTGTCGCCAGACGGTTTCCGATTGGGGCTGTACACCGGCGACCGCGTCGAAAATCGCCACCGCGCCATCGAGCACGCGCAGCGAGCGCTCGACTTCCACAGTAAAATCCACGTGGCCAGGCGTATCAATAATGTTGATCAGATAGTCTTTGTCGCCGCGCTTCCAGGTGGTCGTGGTCGCGGCCGACGTGATCGTGATGCCACGCTCGCGCTCCTGCTCCATCCAATCCATCGTGGCGGTGCCTTCGTCGACGGACCCGATCTTGTACGTCACGCCCGTATAAAACAGGATGCGCTCCGTCGAAGTCGTCTTTCCGGCGTCAATATGCGCCATGATGCCGATATTGCGCGTTTCTGCGAGTTGTGCCTTGCGTGCCATTACAGATTTACCGCTGCTTTCTCCCCTGAAACTAGCCCAACATTCCGGCGGGCTTCATGTAAAGCCCGCACCCAAATTCCGCCGCACTTGCTTGCCGGCGAGTGTTTACCAACGATAGTGCGCGAACGCTTTGTTGGCTTCGGCCATGCGATGAACGTCTTCCTTCTTCTTCATCGCGCCGCCACGGCTATTGGCCGCGTCCAGCAATTCTTCGGCCAGCCTGTCAGTCATCGTCTTGCCCGAACGCGTGCGTGCGTAGAGCAGCAGCCAGCGAATCGCGAGCGACTGCCGGCGGAACGGATTGACTTCAACCGGAACCTGGTAGTTCGCGCCGCCCACGCGGCGCGTCTTGACTTCGAGCACCGGCTTCACGTTGTCGACGGCCTTTTTAAACGTCTTCAGCGGGTCGTCGTTGGTTTTCTGCGCGATCTGGTCCATCGCGCCGTAGAAAATGCGCTGCGCATTCGAGCGCTTGCCGTCCCACATCATCGAATTGATAAATTTCTGCACCAGGTCGCTGCCGAAAACGGAGTCGGCAGGAACCTCGCGCCGTACGATGAATCCTTTACGGGACATTCGCTTTCTCCCATCCATCGGGCTCCACGCTTCACTTGAAGCCCTTCGCTTGAAGGGCTCAGGGTAAACGATCAGCGTAAAAGTAGAGCCCGCGCCCGACCTACTTCTGTGCGGCTTTGGGCCGCTTGGCGCCGTACTTCGAGCGCCCTTGCTTGCGGTTTTCAACGCCAGCGGCGTCAAGTGTTCCGCGAATGATGTGATAACGCACGCCGGGGAGATCCTTCACGCGACCGCCGCGCACGAGCACGATGGAGTGCTCCTGCAGGTTGTGGCCGATACCCGGGATGTACGTCGTTACTTCAATACTGTTGGTCAGGCGTGCGCGGGCGACTTTCCGCAAGGCGGAGTTGGGCTTTTTCGGCGTCTGCGTGTAGACGCGAATGCACACACCACGTTTTTCCGGACATCCCTGCAGGGCCGGGGACTTCGTTTTTGTCCGGATCTGATCGCGACCGGAACGAACCAGTTGTGCAAACGTCGGCACGGCTCTCCCTCAATCGAGCTTAAATTCACTTCACTTTCCACATCGCGGCAATCCGCGACGCGGCGTGTCGTGGAGTTCACGCAAAGAAAGGGTCCAGTAGCGATTCCGGATATCCCGACAAGAAACCCGCACTACTACCAGCAAGCAGAACATAGCATCTGGTCGAAGCGGAGAGGGTTACTCGGCTTTGCGGGGCTGGCGCCCCATTCCGGCCGCTCTTCACACCCCGATCCGTCGTTCTCTGTTCCGGGGGGTAAAGACCTTCCCTTTCACCAACAGGGCAAAACTTCCCTGACGAAGCCGTAAGTATAGGGAAAGTGACAGACTATGTCAAACGAAAATCAGATCGCGCAAGTGGAAAACTTTTCGATTTTTCTTCGCTGTCTCCTGGTCGGTGCCGTCATCAACTTTAAATGGGCCGCAGCGCAATACGCAACCACAGGTCGAAAAGTCACAAGTCCTTAATATGCAATTTGTTACATGGGGCTTTCGTTTCTATTGGCCCCCTGCCGGTTCTTACTAAACTCAGCCCCTACAGGATTCTCCGTGGAACCAATTGAAGCGGGTACACCTCGTGTAAGGTGCGGCGCTACTTCACTTCGAGGATTTCTTTTTCCTTCACAGCGCAGAGATCTTCGATCTTCTTGGTCTCCGAGTGCGTGAGCTTTTCGAGTTCTTCCACCGAACGCTTGCGATCGTCTTCGCTGATCTTCTTTTCCTTCTCAAGTTTCTCGACTGCGTCCTTGATATCGCGGCGGATGTTGCGCACGGCAGTGCGATGATTTTCGAGGACTTTGTGAAGATGTTTGACGATGTCCTTGCGACGCTCCTCGGTCAGTGCAGGAATCGGCACACGGACGACTTTGCCGTCATTCGTGGGATTCAGGCCAAGATCGGAGGTGCGGATGGCTTTGTCGATCAGCGCCACGGCGCCCGGGTCCCACGGAGAAATGACGATCGTCGTCGGCTCCGGCACTGACAGCGTGCCGAGCTGGTTCACGGGCATTGACGTGCCGTGATAGTCCACGCGGATATGGTCGAGCAGGGTGACGTTTGCGCGGCCCGTTCGTACCCCGGCAAGCTCCTTGCGGAAATCTTCAACGGCTTTTTCCATCCGCACGCGCGCTTGCGCCATGGCGTCTTTACTGCTGGCAATCGTAGTCATCGTATCGCGCTCCCCTTCACATTCAGTCGGCCGTGACTGTTGAGCCCACCTTTTCACCCATCACGACTCGCCTGATGTTTCCCGGCGTGTTCATGTTGAAGATAATGATCGGCATCCGGTTATCCATGCAAAGCGAAATAGCCGTGGAGTCCATGACGGCAAGGCCCTTCTGGATCACATCGAGATACGTAATGCGGTCGAACATCTTCGCGCCAGGCACTTTCTCCGGGTCTGCGTCGTAGATGCCGTCGACTCGCGTAGCCTTCAGGATGACGTGGGCCTTGATCTCCATGGCACGCAGCGCGGCCGCGGTATCGGTCGAGAAATATGGATTGCCCGTGCCGGCGGCAAAAATAACAACGCGCCCTTTTTCGAGGTGACGCATGGCGCGCCGGCGAATGAGCGGCTCGGCCACCTGGTGCATCTCGATGGCACTCAGCAGGCGCGTGAAGACGCCCTGCTTTTCGAGAGCGTCCTGCAGTGCCAGCCCATTGATGACCGTCGCCAACATGCCCATGTAGTCGCCGGTGGCGCGGTCGATCGAAAGCGATTTTTGGCGCGTTCCGCGAAAGATGTTGCCGCCACCCACGATGATGGCCATGTGCACGCCCAGGTCGTACACTTCCTTCACTTCGCGGGCGATGCCATGAACGGTTTCCGCGTCGATCCCGAAACCTTGTGAACCTTGGAAAGATTCCCCGGAAAGCTTTAAGACGATGCGGCCGTAAGTGGGCGCCGGCGGGTCATTCTGCGGGTTGGACGTTCGATTGTCGTCGCTCATGCTGTCGGCGGGCATTCTAACAAAGATTGCTCCGGGGCGCACGGCTTGGGACCCAAACACATTGTGCGCGCAGAAGCCGGGAAGACGGATTCCACGGTATCGCCTCCAGCCGGTTAGCCCGCAGGCGTGGCAGCGGCAGCGGACTCGACGGAGGACCCTGCGCCCTCGCCGACCTTGAACCGGACGTAGCGGCGGATGGAAATATTCTCACCCAGTTTGTGGATCATTTGGCTGACGAGCTCTCCGACGGTCACTGACTCATCCTTAATGAAGTGTTGCTCGTATAGGCAGTTCTCTTCGTAGAATTTTTCCATCTTGCCGTTGACGATTTTTTCGATGACCGGCTCGGGCTTTCCCGTCGCGCGCGCCTGCGCCTTGTAAATTTCGCGTTCGCGGTCGAGGATTTCCTGCGTGACCTCCTCGCGCCGAACATAGCGCGTGTCGAGAGCGGCGATGTGCATGGCCACATCGTGGCACAGGCGCTGGAAATCTTCGGTTCGCGCGACAAAGTCCGACTCGCAATTCACTTCGATGATCACGCCGATTTTCCCGCCGGCGTGAATGTAATGGCCGATCAGGCCTTCGGTGGCCTGCCGCGTTGCTTTCTTCTGAGCCGCAGCCTGTCCTTTTTTCCGGAGGACATCGATCGCGGCTTCGATGTTGCCGCTCGACTCCACCAACGCCGAACGGCAATCGGCGAATCCGGCACCCGTGCGTTCGCGCAGCTCTTTCACCAATTGTGCTGAAATGTTGACCGGTTCCGTTGGATTCGTCATGGCTCTATTCATTCCTTCATCGGTGATTTTCGCAAGTTGGGCGCAGTCGTCCGCCCGCAGCCCGGCCATCGCGAGGCCGGCTGCTTCCGTCTATTCTGCGGCGCCCTTTACGGAATTGTCGGGCTCAGGTTCGGCGATTGGCTCGGCGATGGGTTCCGGTTCGGTAGCCGGCTCGATGAAATCGCCTTCCTGTTTTTCGTAGGACTCGTAGGCGCTGGTGTCCACGTACTCGACTTTTTCTGCGCCTTCCGCGGCATCTGTGGCGGCCTTTTGGTCCGCGATCTGCGACCGTTCATAAGCGTGGCGGCCTTCGATCACGGCATCGGAAATTTTCGACGTGAACAATTTGATAGCTCGCAGCGCGTCGTCGTTGCCCGGAATGACCCAATCCACCTGATCGGGATCGCAGTTGGTGTCCACGATGGAAACTACGGGAACGCCCATGCGCCGCGCCTCGCGAACAGCAATCGCTTCGGCGTGTGAATCAATGACAAACATCGCGTCCGGCAGAGCCGACATGTTCTCGACACCTGAAAGGTTCTGCTTCAGGTGCTTCAACTCGCGGTCCAGGCGCGCGGCCTCTTTTTTCGAAAGCTGTGCCATCCGGCCATCTTCGGTCATGGCCTTCAGCGTCTTCAGGCGCTTGATGGATTTCTGCAAGGTGGCCCAATTGGTTAGCGTGCCGCCCAGCCAGCGGTGATTCACATAGAACATGCCGCAGCGGTTCGCTTCTTCAGCGACGGATTCCTGCGCCTGGCGCTTAGTCCCAATAAACAGCAACGTCTTTCCGGCGCTGCTCAATTCGCCGACAAATCGCGCTGCTTCGCGGAAAAGTTTTAGAGTCTTCTGAAGATCAATGATGTGGATTCCATTGCGCTCGCCGAAGATATATTCCTTCATCTTCGGGTTCCATCGGCGGGTCTGGTGGCC
>JBGPXQ010000205.1:0-4969 GCA_041492805.1 Terriglobia bacterium
ACGCGGCGGCGGTGGTGGACGTGGCGGCGGTGGCGGGCGCGGCGGTGATCGCGGCGACCGTGGCAACCGCTGGTAAGCAAGCACTCCGAATCTGAGTACGCAGCGCCCCGATCCGGTCGGGGCGCCTCACTCCTCCCAAGAAGTTCTAAGCGCTAGCTGTGCGTCAGACTTGTTACTTTTCGACTCTCACCTTGCTATGCCAGACCCGTCTAAGCTTCTGGGTAGTGACCAGCGCAAACTTGAAACGGGTCGCAAAGAGAACCTCGCACTAGTCAATACCCGTCAATGTGTGTAGTATCCCCGCGGCGTGTTTCCGGTGTCGCGGTTACTCGAGTAGAAGACCGCATAACGTTTGCCCTGAGGAGGACGCCTCCCGCCCTGTCCTCCGGGGATTGGTTCGCGAAACAATTCGACCCGTAACGTGTTTGAAACAATAGGCAAGGAAAATGTCTTGCCGGTTGAATTGTGCAGTATATGAATAGCGCGGGAATGCTGGCTCTGGCCCCCGCGCTCGGGATGGACGGCACGAGTCAAGTGAACCTTCTGGGCCGACCGTGCATCCTAGGAATTGAGTGAATCTTATTGCGGAATAGCATGACGACTTGGCACAAACGCGATTGGCAGCAGTTCTACGAACTGGCGCGCCGCCCCTGGCAGCGTCACCGCCCGCCCCGGCCCGTTTATCCGACGGGTTTGAATCGCGTGCTGCCCGCACAGGGTTTCAGCTTGTCCGAACTGGACGACGCCGGCGTGGATCTCGATCTTGCCGAGCGCCTCGGTCTGCCCGTGGATGCCGGGCGCATCGGCGCTTACGGCCCCAACGTCACCGTTCTGCGCGATTTCATCCGCTCCTCCCGGCAGCCAGTGTAAGCGCGGTTTCCGCGCTTGCCCTGTTCCCAGATTCCGCCCTCGGCGCAACGATTGTCTTTGCCGCACACTCTGGCCAGAAGTAGAATGCTTTCCGCCCGGCCACCTGTTTACGTGAGGCAGATGTGAAACGATTCCTGTTCGCCACGATCTGCGCCGTTTTGTTTACAGGGAATCCCGGTTCTGAGTACTCGATCCAGGCTATTCGGTATGCAATTTCGCCCGGCTTTCCTGTCGGGGGATTGGTTGTGGGAGCCCCGAAAGACGAGAAGGTCGATATCGCCATGGTGATCTGGCTGATTCGCGGCGGGGGCCGGACGATCTTATTTGACAGTGGGTTTCACCGTGAAAAATGGTTCAAGTATTTCCCAATGACGGATTACATGCGGCCGGATGAAGCCGTGAAACTGGCGGGCGTGAAACCCGAAGAGGTAACGGACATTGTCATCAGCCATGCGCACTGGGATCACATGGGCGGCATCGATCTTTTTCCGAAAGCCAATGTTTGGATACAGAAGGACGAATATCGCTATTACACCGGAGAAGCCTGGCAGCCGGGAGGGAATCACGGCGGGATTGATCCCGAAGATGTAAAGCAGTTATTGCAGCTGAATACGGAGGGCCGGTTACGCCTGGTGGACGGGGACAATGTCGAGATTCTGCCCGGGATTCGCGTGTACACCGGTGCTCGTCACACCTATGCGTCGCAGTATTTGCGGATCGACGGGAATCCGGCCTTCGTGCTGGCTTCGGACAACTGCTATCTGTACCGTAACCTCTCCACACGCGCGGCGAGTGCTACGTTCAGCGAGGCCGACCAGGCGGCCAACATTACTGCCCAATCACGCATGATCGAGCTTGCTGGCTCGGCCGACCGTGTCGTGCCCGGGCACGACACGCTGCAGTTCCAGAAGTTTCCTACCGAGGGACGCGTCGCCAAGATTAAGTAAGCAGCCCCCCTTTTTGCCAACCTCATCCGTCCAACAAAGTGCTTGACCCTGGAATCGATTCCAGGGTTGATACTGTTGCTGTCCGGAGAGAAGTCACATGGAAGAGAAACTGCTTCGGTCTGGTGAACTGGCGCGGCTGGCGGGTATCAGTACGGACCTGCTGCGGCACTACGAGCGCATTGGGATCGTGCCGCGTCCGGAACGTGCGTCGAACGGTTACCGGCAATACCCGGCAAGGGCTCTCGATCGTGTGCATGCGGTGCGGCGATCGCTCTCGCTGGGTTTTTCGTTGCCGGAGCTGGCTCGCATCTTCGCGATAAAAGACCGCGGCGGCGCACCCTGCCATAAGGTTCGAAATCTCGCCGAGGAGAAGCTCCGCCAAGTCGAACAAAGCCTTTTGGAACTGAAGGCTTTGCGCCGGCAACTGCGCGACACGCTCCTCGATTGGGACCGCCGCCTGGGCAAGACCCCGGCGGGCCGAAGGGCGGGACTCCTCGACTCTCTCAAGGGAATTTCCGCTTCCCATAGACCAAGACCGCACAAGATGCAGAAAGGATTCTCACGAATATGAACGTTTCAATTGCAGCAGCAATTCTAGTCCTCAGTTTGTTTGGCAGGATTCAGCAAGAGAAGCCTGCCTCCCAGGAAAAACCATCGTCCCATGACATGTCTTCTTGTCCCATGCACGAGCAACACCAAGCCGCGGCGCAGGACAAACACCATCAAGGTGTGGTCGAGCGCGGCGATCGAGCGATGGGCTTCTCTGACGAAAATACAGCGCACCATTTCCGGCTTTACGCCGATGGTGGCGCCATCGAAGCGGAAGCGAAGGATACGCAGGACGCGGCAAGCCGCGATGCGATTCGTTCTCATTTCGCCCACATTGCGAAAATGTTCGCGGCGGGCGATTTTTCCATCCCCATGCTGATTCATGCGGAAAACCCTCCGGGGACGGAGACGATGAAACGGTTCCGCGACGCGATTCAATACGAGGTGGAAAATACGGCTCGCGGCGGACGCATTCGGATTATCACGAAGGACGCCGATGCCCTCCACGCCGTGCACACTTTCTTGCGCTTCCAGATCGCTGAGCATCAAACGGGCGATTCGACAGTAGTTACCGCCGCTCCGTAGTCAGGCCATTTGTGAGTTATGGAGGAAGCGCGTAAAATAAGGGTTTCGCGCAGACTCCATGGCTTCACCTTTCAACATCATCTCCAACTCCCCGGCACCGCCGGTCTTTGCGCCGGGTGCGCACCCGCGGCCGGATTGGCTGCGCGTGAAGTTTTTCGGTGGCGAGCGCTACCAAGACCTCAAGCGCACCATGCGCACACTCGATTTGCACACCGTCTGTGAAAGCGCGCGCTGCCCCAACATGGGGGAGTGCTGGGAGCATGGCACGGCGACCTTCATGATCCTCGGAGATATCTGCACGCGCGCTTGCGGCTTCTGCGCTGTGCCTTCGGGGAAGCCGGTAGGCCCTCCTGACGAAGAAGAGCCGTTTCGCGTGGCGGAAGCTGTGGCCAAGATGGGCTTGCGTTATGCGGTCGTAACTTCCGTGAACCGCGACGATCAGCCCGACGGCGGCGCACACATTTTTGCCCGGACCATCGAAGAGATTCGCCGCCGCGTTCCCGGCTGCAAAGTGGAAGTCTTGATTCCTGATTTTCGCGGCGATTGGAACGCCTTGGACGCCGTCCTGGCCGTACGGCCTGATATTCTGAACCACAACACCGAAACTGTGCCGCGCCTTTATCGTCAGGTGCGCAAAGGCGCCGTTTACGAACGGTCGCTGGAGCTGCTTCGCCGTTCGAAAAAAGCGCGTCCCGAAGTGCCCACCAAAACGGGGTTGATGCTCGGCCTCGGCGAAGAAAAGGACGAAGTCCTCGCCACCCTGCAGGACCTCGCCTCTCAAGGCACAAATATCCTAACGCTCGGGCAATACCTACAGCCCACGCGGGAGCATTTGCCCATCGTCCGCTACGTCCACCCCGACGAATTCGCCGAATACAAACTCCTCGGCGAAGCCATGGGCTTCAAACACGTCGAAGCCGGCCCCCTCGTGCGCTCTTCCTATCACGCCTTCGACCAGGCCGAATCCGCCATTAAGTAGCACAGGCTTCAGCCTGCGCAGTTGCAGTTGTGCAAGCAGCGCAGACCGATGTCTGTGCCACGATACCAGTGCAAGGAGCGTGTTTGTTTCTTTGGAAGGTCTGTTCTGAAGACCAATCGGAAAAACGGATGACAATAGCTACTGCTTCATGCGCGGCCCGAGTAGAACGAGCCCGATGCCTGCGACCAGCAACACGATCGAGACGGCGGCAGGGATCTGCGCCGTCTTTTCCTCATTCACGGTAGCTTTGATCGGGCCAATTTTCGCGACCTCTTCCTGCTGGTCGTAGTTGAAGCTCGGGTGCACAAGCCCAATCACACCTAGAACAAGAAGGATGACGCCGAGGATGATGACAAGCCGCTTCACAGGCACAACGTATCATAATCACCGAATCCCGGGTGAGGAAAGACAGCGGGCACACCCCTGCGCCGGTCTGGCGCGGGGATCTGTGGATTGGCTTGCTCGATCTTACGAACGGCTGGCTGCTGCTGCTGCTGCGACTTTCTTGGCGGCCTTGGCTGCGGTCGAGGCTTTACGGCGCCGCTTGGTCTTCGGAGGCGTGGCCGGGGCTTCGCCGATCAGTTCGGCCGTCATGATGCTCGTGACGAACAGCTTGGCACCATGATCGTCAAAATCGATCGCGGTGCGTTCCTGGTCCGAAGCCGTCACGATTCCCAAGCCGTACACTACGTGCTTGATGGTCTGACCTTCTTGCATCACTTGCACAAAATCCTCCTTGACCACTCTCTGCTGAAAATCACGATTCGAATCTCTTGCAGCGGAACCGCCCTAAACCGGCCAGGGGCTCGTCGTTCACAGGCTAGAGGCTTGTAACGTTCTCTGCCTGAAGGCCTTTGGGGCCTTTCGTCACTTCAAACTCCACCGCCTGACCTTCATTCAGGGACTTATAACCGTCCATCTGGATCGCGGAGAAGTGCACGAAAACATCTTCTCCCGTCTGGCGCTGGATGAATCCGTAACCTTTTGAAGCGTTGAACCACTTCACTGTTCCTTGTTCCTTCACTTCCCAACCTCACAT
>JBGPXQ010000169.1:0-5946 GCA_041492805.1 Terriglobia bacterium
CGTCGAGGCCCGGAACAATTTTGGCGTGGAGCACGCCGTAAGCAAGTGCGGGAACTGCCAGAAGGAAGCCCACCAGCGGACCGGAAGCGCCCACGTCAAAGAGCGCTCGAGCGGTGCGAATCGGCGAACGAATCAGAATGAATGCGCCGAACGTGCCGATGAGCGAAGGAAACGGAATGAAAAAAGGATAGCTGGCGCGGATGTGATGATGACGGCAGGCGAAGACATGGCCGAGCTCATGGGCGAGCAGAATGGTGAGCAAGGTGAGTGCGAAGGGCAGACCCGCAGCGAGGGCCGCCGGATGTTTGTAAAAAAGGGTGAAGGCGTTGAGAAACTCGTCGAGCGAAACAGCCTGATTCTGCGCGTAGGCGATGGCAAATTTAGTGCCGGCAACCAGGCAGGTGCAAAGAGTAAGAAAAAATAGAACGCCCGCGATGAAGAGCATCTTGAGTGAAGGGCGAGGGGGAATGGGTGTATATGGCATCTGGCCGAAGGGAATGGCGCGCCAATCCATATTGATGGGAATGGATGGTGGAGGATTTTCTGGGAGTGGCGTGCTCACGAGGTGGTCGGCGCGACGAATGGGATCGGCAAAGAACAGTACAGCATAATTGCACGGGTTCGCGCCAGAGCCGAAACAGAAAGAAGTTCGTACGATTGGAGTGTTGGAGACTTCGCTACGGCAGGACTATTCCGCCTTTTTTTCTTGTTCGATGCCCTGAAGCTCTTTTCCGGGTTTGAAGCGGACGGCCTTGCCCGGCGGAATGCTGACCTCTTCGCCGGTGCGCGGATTGCGGCCGATGCCGGTCTTGCGAGGTTTCACGCTGAAGACGCCGAAGCGGCGGAGTTCGATGCGCTGGCCGCGGCCGAGGGCCTGCTTCAACGATTCGAAAACGGTCTCGACGGCCTGCTCGGCTTTGGTGCGGCTGATGTTCGTTGCGACGACGACAGCATTTACGATATCCAGCTTAATCACGCAATCCTCCCGCGCTTCCGAGGCAGATGCTAGAGGGTGTGGCCCAGGTTGTCAAGATGGGAGGGGTAATCTACACTGAACATCCTTTGGCGCTCTCGTTTGAATCATTTTGGCGCAGCAACGAAACGAAGAGACAAATCGCAGTTACATTTTTGGGAGGAATGGATGGCCGTTAAGCCAGACCGCTGGATCCGGCGCAAGGCGCTGGAGGACAAGATGATCGAGCCGTTTACGGACCGGCAGGTGCGGGAGGGAGTGATCAGTTACGGAGTCTCGTCGTACGGCTACGATATTCGAGTGGCGGACGAGTTCCGGATTTTCACGAACGTGAACTCGACGATTGTGGATCCCAAGCATTTCGATCCGAAATCGTTCGTGGAGTTCAGGGGCGACGTGTGCATCATTCCGCCGAATTCATTTGCGCTGGCGCGGTCGGTGGAATATTTCCGGATTCCGCGGAACGTGCTGACGATTTGCCTCGGCAAGTCGACGTACGCGCGTTGCGGGATCATCGTGAACGTGACGCCGTTCGAGCCGGAGTGGGAAGGATTTGTGACGCTGGAAATCAGCAACACGACGCCGCTGCCGGCAAAGATTTACGCGAATGAAGGGCTGTGCCAGGTGATCTTCTTCGAATCCGACGAAGATTGTGAAGTGAGCTACAAGGACAAGAAGGGGAAGTACCAGGCGCAGACCGGGATTGTTTTGCCGCGGCTGTAGATCAGGTGACTGGTGATTCGTGACTGGTGACTGGTCCGAGTCAACTGCAATGATGGCTGAATAGATGACGGCGTCGGCTCGTTCAACCGAGAGACTTGGTGCAGAGTCAACTTCATGCCTGACGATTTGGATTTTTCGAAGCGATTCTTGTGGATGGATGAGATAATCGGGATGCGTGCAGGAGGGTCCCAATGGCTACTGTTTCTGAAAGCGTAATTATCCAAGATCCGGACATCCACAGCGGAGAACCCGTCTTTCGCGGCACGCGCGTCCCTTTTCAGACGCTTCTCGATTACTTGGAAGGTGGAGAAACGCTGGATGAATTCCTGGAACAATACCCCGGCGTCAGTCGCGAGCAGGCCATCGCCGCGTTGGAAGAAGCAAAGGCGCTTATTTTGGCTCGCTTTGGGAAATGAAAATCCTCATCGACGAATGCCTTCCAGCGGCACTGAAAGGGACTCTCACCGCAATGGGCCACGAATGCCAAACGGTGCGAAGAGCCGGATTTGGTTCAAAGAAGAACGGCGAACTCCTAACACTTGCTGAGGGCCGATGGAATGTACTGCTCACCAGCGATCGGAATATCAAGTACCAACAGAACATGACCGGGCGGAGTGTCTCCATCTTAATCCTTTGCGCGAAATCGAATCGCATGAAGGATTTGTTGCCGCTCATGCCCGCCTGTGCTCAAGCTCTTCTCTCCATCCGGGCCGGCAGGGTGGTCGAGGCCGGGCCTCTGTAGCCAAATGGTCGGACAAACCATGGTGATCGGCGCATCGTACTACCGCGCCAGATACTACGATTGGTGAAAATGGAGCGCCGGAAAGCCGGGGCGCGTTTTTCTTTGCGGGATTAAGTGAGCGTGGAGGCGTCGAGCGGGTAGCCGCGTTCGCGCCAGGCATCGAGGCCGCCTTGCAGCGGGCGGATTCGAGTGATGCCTTTTCTTCTGAGGAGCAGGGCCACACGGGCGCTGGTGGCTTCGTTTGGTCAAGTACAGTAGAGGATCACTTCGCGGTCGCGAGGCAGGCGGTCGTTTTTCTCTTCCAGTTCCTTGGAGTCCAAGCGGAAGGCGCCTGGAATGGTTTCAGGATCGGCTTCGAAGTCCATCGAGTGGCGCAAGTCTACAATCACCAGATCTTCGCCGGAATCGAGTTTTTTCTTCAGTTCATCCACGGTGATGCGCGAGATGCGCAGTTCGCGCAGAAAGCGCTGGCGGGCGACGAACTTATAGGCGATGTAAGCGGCGAGGACGCCGAGAAGAAGAACCAGTAGCCAGCCGCCGAGAGAAGCGAGATGCTCCGCGACGCGCTCGATCTGACCGCTGAACACATAGCCGAGGCCGAGGAAGGTGCCGGCCCAGAGGAGCGACCCCACGGCATCGAAGAAGAGGAAACGCCGCAGACGCATGTGAAAGATGCCCGCAAGAGGAGGCGCGACCGTGCTCAGGCCAGGGAGAAATTTAGCCAGCAGAAGCGAGCGCGCGCCCTGCTTCGAGAAAACACCTTCGGTGCGGCGAACGCAAGAATCCGGCTCCAGCGATATTTTGCAGAGAAGCTGGAGGATGCGGATGCCTTTGCGGCGGCCAAGCTGATACCAGATGGAATCCGCTGCCAGCGCCGCCAGCATGACGCAAAGTAGCGAGGCGAAAAAACTCAAGCGGCCAGTGCCCGCGAGCGCGCCCGCCGCGAGCAACAGCGGCATGGCAGGCAGCGGCAGTCCGACCTGCTCGGCGAAAACCCATCCGAGCAACACCAAGTATCCATGATGGAGGAGGAATTCGAGCGTGCGGTGCATGGCAGGGCGGTGTCAGCGATCTCCGGTCATTTTGTTGCGAAGGGAGCAGTATGGCCCCAGTGACCGGCCATAACAAATTCGGCGATCGGCTTGCGTGTCCTGGGCGCCATTTCACGATCCTTCAAGGGCTGAGGCAAGGAAGCTGGATCGCCCGGGTAACCGATGGCGAGTGCGGCGATGGCTTCCCATCCCGCGGGAATGCCAAAGACCTGGCGTGCTTTTTCCGGATCAAAACCTGCCATCTGATGAACGGCGAGTCCCTGTGAGGTCGCTTCCACGGAGAGCATGGCCGATGCCGCGCCGGTGTCGTATTGAGCGTTGCGGTTGGGTGCGTCGTTCTTTGCGAAGGCCAGTTTTGCCACGGCGAGTGCGAGCACCGGAGCGCTCTTGGCCCAATTGGCATTGAATTCCACGAGCACGCTCAGCATTTTCTCAAAACTGTCTCTGTCGTCCTTCGCTGCTACGAGATATGCCCACGGTTGCTCGTTATTACTGGAAGGCGCCCACCGGGCCGCTTCGAAAAGGCTGCGGAGGACATTCTGCGGAATAGGCTTGTCGGCGAACGCCCGCGGACTCCAGCGCTCGCGAATCAGTTCGTGGACTGGAAAATCGTTTGGCGCTGGTTTTTGCATAGGTTCGATCCCTTTCGATTGCAATCGCTTATTTGATGATTCAGGTGGAGTGGGCGGTGCATTCGCACCGGCCACTCCTTTCCCAAACCGTGCCGACAGAGTGTCGTCAGTTGGCGGATTTCGCCGGCGCTTGCTTGATCATTTCCGCATCGATGTTGATATTGACGTCATCACCGACGACGACACCGCCGTTGTCCAAGGTCGCATTCCACTTCACGCCGAAGTCCTGGCGATTGATTTTTGCCGAGGCGCTTGCCGCAGCCCGTTGATTGCCCCAGGGATCTTTCACGGGAGCCGTCGGCCCTTCAACCTCGAGCACGACTTCCTTGGTAGTGCCGCGAATGGTGAGATCGCCGGTGACTTTGAGCTTTCCGGTGGCGACCTGCTCGACTTTCTTGGACTTGAAAGCCATGGTGGGGAAGTGCGCGACGTCAAAGAACTTGTCGCTGCGCAGGTCGTTGTCGCGGGCGGGCTCGCGGGTATCCACGGTCGAGACGTCAATGGTGACGTCGACGGTGGATTTGGTGATGTCTTTGTCGTCCAGCACGATCGTGCCGGTGACCTTGCTGAAAGCTCCCCGCACGGTGGAGATGGCCATATGACGGACCGAAAACTGCGCGGACGAATGCTGCGGATCGATCTTCCACTCGGAGGTGGCCGCGCCGGCAGGTAATGACAGAACGGCTGCGAGTCCGGCGGTTACTGCGATTCGAGATAGATAGTGGCCCATGTTTTCTCCTCTTTCTTTTTGAATAGATATTCGAAACTCGTCCCGAAAAGACTGCTACGCAGGCTTACGGACGCGGACTTCCTCCAACAGATCAGAAAGAATCTTCAGGCGCGCGGCAGTCATATGCCGGAACTGGCGTTTGTGAAGTTCGTGAACCGGCTGGTCAAGGGTTTTTAGAAGGCTGAGTGCTTGCGGCGTGATGCGCGTCTTCACGACGCGGCGGTCGTCGGTCTGGCGTTCGCGAGTAATCAGCCCGCGCTTTTCCATGCGGTCGAGGAGGCGGGTCATGTCCGGGTCGTGGGAGATCATGCGATCCCCGATGCCACGGCAGGGCAAGCCTTTGGGCCCGGCCCCGCGGAGGATGCGAAGGACATTGTACTGCGCCCCCGAAAGCCCCGCCGCTTTCAGGAGCTGTTCCGCTTGCTGGCCGAGGGTATCGGCGGATTGCAAGAGCGCCACGAAAATGCGGTTTTCGAGGGAGACGGCGGGGCGGGAGGATTTGGAGCGCGAGCTCATGGCGGGAATATAGTCGTTATAACGACTAATGTCAAGAGGAAAAGTTCCGGATGTTGGTCGAGCCGGTCCGCCTAGGGTTTTCGCACCGGCCGAAGGTGAATCTCGCTCAGGAAGCTCCGCGGGCCTTGTGTGACGATGGCTTCCACGGCGTGGGCCACATCTTCCGGGCTTAACACTTTCGACGCGTCCTTTGCGCCGCGCCCGGAGAATTCCGTCGCGACGCTTCCCGGGCAAATCACACTCACGCGGATGCCATGTTCCCGGAGATCTTCCGCCATGCAGCCGGAAAGTCCGACGACACCCCATTTGGACGCGCAATAGATGCCTCCACCAGCGAAGGTGTTTTTGCCGGCCAGCGAACTGATGTTGATGATGTCGCCCGAGCCACGGCGGATCATGGAAGGCGCCACAGCGCGGGAAACGAGAAAAACACTCTTGAGATTGGTATCCAGCACACGATCCCAATCGGCCTCGGTTTTCTCATGGGCCGGGCCGAAGAGACCGATGCCGGCGTTGTTGACGAGGATGGTGATGGGACCCAGCGCCGTTTCCGTTTTACCGACCAGGTCGGCAACGTC
>JBGPXQ010000039.1:0-12036 GCA_041492805.1 Terriglobia bacterium
ACCGCGACTACTCCGGCAGCGAGTTCATCTTCGCCCAGAATAACGGCATGGCGCGCCTTCAAGCGGTCGGCGAGGCCCAGCGACTTCCCGAACTTCAATTCGACAGCGGGCAGCTCAACGACGAATCCGGCATCGCGCAGCCGACGAGCGAGCTTGACCGCCGCGGGCTGCGCCATTGCGCCAAACCACGCGAGATACACGTCGAGGCCCCCCGCCACTTCACCCGCCCCCGATTCCTGCAGCGAAAGCACCAGCCGGTCCGTGCCAATCGCGAATCCGATGCCCTTTGTCGTGGCAGGGCCGCCAAGCAATTCCACCAGGCCATCGTAGCGCCCGCCGCCGCAAACGGCGTTCTGCGAGCCGAGCCCAGGCGCAGTGATCTCGAACGTGGTGCGCATGTAGTAGTCGAGCCCGCGCACCAGGCGCCAGTTTTCCTGGTACGTGATCTCCCGCAGTGCAAGGTGCCGCTTCACTTCGTCATAATGCGCGCGGCATTCGGCGCAAAGGTGTTCGGCAATGCGCGGCAGCTTTTCGATGATGGCCTGCTCGCTTTCCAGCTTCGAATCGAGCACGCGCAGCGGGTTCGTCTCGATGCGGCGCTGGCTGTCCGCACCCAATTGCTCGCGTACCTTTTGAAGTTCGGCGCGCAGCCGCTCGACGTAAGTCGGACGGCAATTTTTGTCGCCAATGGAATTGACGTGCAGGACCGCGCCTTTAAGCTGAAGCCGCGCAAAAAACGCGAGCAGCATCTCAATCACTTCAGCGTCGATCCCCGGCGCGTCTGACGGACCGAGCACTTCCGCGCCGATCTGGTAAAACTGTCGATAGCGCCCCTTCTGCGGCCGCTCACGGCGGAACATCGGTCCCATGTAATACAGCTTCACGTTGCCGGGGAGAGTCTGCATCCCATGCTCGATGTACGCGCGGACGACTGACGCTGTCGCCTCAGGACGCAGGGAAATCGATGACTCGTCGCGGTCCTGAAAGGTGTACATCTCTTTTGAAACAATGTCCGTTTCCTGACCCACGGAGCGAGCAAATAGATCGGTTTGCTCGAAAATCGGCAAGCGAATTTCGGCGAAGCCGAAAGTGCCGAAGACCTCGCGCGCGGCCTGCTCGACGCGGTTCCACAGCGCGGACTCCGGCGGAAGGATGTCGCGCACGCCTTTGATGGCCTGGAATTTCATCTAGCTTCAGGGGCTAAAGCCCCTCTTTCTCCTCAACGTTACGTCGGGGCTGAAGCCCCGACCTCCGAAATCTCTCTCCGACATACGAGATGGGCCTAAACGCGGCGCGGACCTTGGCGAGGCGCATGCTCTTCAGGCGAGCGGGGCTTCATGAGGCCCGGACTCAAGGAGGGCCGGGCTTCAGCCCGGCCGCACAATGGTCTAACTAGAAGGGGCTTTAGCCCCTGAAGCCCCGCCAGCAACTACGCCTTCTCCGCCTTATACGTCTCCGAGTACTCGATGTACCGCGCAGCATAGGCTTCGATGCTGGCCTGATCTTCAGGCGTCAACGCGCGGCGGACTTTCCCCGGGTGGCCCATAAACAAACTTCCCGGCGGCACGATGGCGCCTTCGGGAACGAGCGTGCCCGCAGCGACGATCGAGCCTGTTCCGATCCGCGCGCCATTCAGAAGCACCGAGCCCATGCCGATGAGGACGCGCGATTCGATCGTGCAGCCGTGCAGGATGACGCCGTGGCCGACCGTGACGGCATCGCCCAGTTGCAGCGGATGCGTGTCCTTCATCACGTGGAGCACCGAACCGTCCTGGATATTGGTGCGCGCGCCAATGCGAATCCAATTGACGTCGCCGCGAATCACGACGCACGGCCAGACGCTCGAGTATTCGCCGATCGTGACGTCACCGATGATGACCGCCTCAGGATCGATATAGGCCGACGCCGGAATTTGCGGCGTACGGCCGCAGTAGCTGCGAATCATGCGCGCACCTCGCGGGAAATCAAACAAGTGAAGCTAACATACGGTCCAGCGGCTGACAAGGAAGGTTAGACTGTGAGAAGTTTTCAAGACGCCGCGACGGTTGTGGCCTCTTTACGTGCTGGACTGCCTCGTGCGGGCCCGCGGCCACGATCAGAAAACCAGACGAAGAGTCGCCAGCCCAACAGAACCGACATGACTGCTGCATATTCAAGCGGTATGTGGACGTCAGATTTCACCAGCCAGTAGAAGTGAATCACGCCGGCCACGGCGCTCCCATAGATCGCGCGGTGCAGCATCTGCCAGCGCCGAAAGCCCAGCCGGCGAACCCATCCTGCCGTGGAAGTGATGGCCAGCGGAATCATCAGGACGAATCCCGTGAACCCCACCGTGATGTAGCGCCGCTTCATCACGTCTGCCCACACGCCGTGAAAATCCAGCACCTGGTCGAGGCCGAGGTAGATGCTGAAGTGCAGGAAGGCGTAGAAGAAAGCGAAAAGTCCCAGCATGCGGCGGAAGCGGATCAGTTGCGGCAGGCCAAGTATCTTGCGCAGCGGCGACACTGCTAAAGTGATGGCAAGAAACCGCAGTATCCAGTCGCCTGTGGCGTGCTGAAGGAATTGAGTTGGGTTCGCGCCCCAGCCGCCATTGAACCCCTCCCACACAAGGATGCCAAGGGGCACCAGGCAGGCTACGAACACAACCACTTTCGTCCATCTGCTGGCCAGAATGCGATTCATTGGCGGAGGCGCTCAGTAGTTCTTCTTCAGATCCATGCCGTTGTAAAGGCTGGCTACTTGATCCGCGTAACCGTTGAACATCTGGGTTGGCGTATTCTTGAAAAATCCGGGCAGACGAACCTCTTTGGCCTGGCTCCAGCGTGGATGATCTACCTTGGGATTCACATTGGAATAGAAACCGTATTCATGGGCATTCGTGATGTTCCACGTCGTCGGCGGCTGATCCTTGACGAACTTGATCTTCACCAGCGACTTGATGCTCTTGAATCCATACTTCCACGGAAGCACCATTCTTACCGGCGCGCCGTCCTGATTGGGAAGCGTTTCGCCGTACATCCCGACACACAGCAGCGCCAGAGGATGCATTGCCTCGTCCAGCCTCAATCCTTCCACGTAGGGCAACTGGATCCCGGCGTATCTCCACAAAGGCATCTGTTTCGCATCGAAATAGCTTTCGAATGCGACGTAGCGTGCGTTCGGTGTCGGCTCCACCAGCTTCACCAGGGTACTGAACGAATAGCCGACCCACGGCACGACGATCGACCATGCCTCGACGCAGCGATGCCGGTAAATACGTTCCTCAAGAGGCGCAAGCTTCAGGATTTCCTCCATCGTGAACTTGCGTGGCTTGGCGACTTCGCCCTCGACGGAAACGGACCACGGCGAGGTCACAAATTTTCCCGAATTCTTAGCGGGATCGCCCTTATCGGTGCCGAACTCGTAGTAATTGTTGTAAGTCGTCACCATCCCTTCGGGCGTCACCTTTTCGTCCGTGTTGAACGGCCCCTTGACGACACCTGGCAGCTTTGTGGAGGCGTATGCTTGAGCCGAAGGAAAGGCTAGATTCGCCAGGCTCTTCCCTGCTAGCGCCACCCCGCCCGCCAATCCCACCCCATACAAGAATTTACGACGATCCAGGTAAACCTGCCGGGGAGTCACGTCCGAATATTTCAAGTCTGGAGCTCGCTTCAAGAACATGGCATCCCTCCTGGGAAGACAAGGGCCGATCTATCTTCCATATCTGTCTAATATACGCCAATTTCGTTTCATTGGATGTGGGTTGCAGTCTCCCATGCTTATGCTTAACCCGGTATTACGCGATGCGGGGCCACGATGGATCTGCTCCCGCTTCCTAGCCACCGGAAAGCTCCGTGAGCAAAGACTGGCGGAGGCGTTCCTCGTGCTCAGGAGTGAGTTTGCCGCCGGAAGTGGTGAGATAAAACACGTCGATGGCCGTCTGTCCTTCGGTATCGATCAAGGCGATGTCGATGTTGCAGTTCTCGTGCGAGAACGCAGAGCTGATCCGATATAAAAGGCCGGGTTGATCCTGCGTGATGACCTCCACCAAGGTGCTATGGGCGGAACACCCATCATCAAATTGAATTTGCGTCGCCGCCATGCCCTTCGCCGGTCCGTCTTTCTCTGACCGGAGGCGTTCCTTCAACATGCGATTCAAGTCTTGTTTCCCTGACAGGACAGCATGAGCGGTTCCCTTGAAGCGCTCCCACTCCGGCAAATTCATTTCCAGCGTTCGAAAGCGGTCGGTAAAGAAAAATGTGTCCACGACCGTGCCGCCTTGATTGGAAAAGGCGGCGGCCTTTCCGATGTTCATTCCGCAAGCAGCCAGCACGCCAGCCACGGTGGCGAACAGGAAAGGGCGATCCGTAGTGACGAGCGTCAGCTCATACCAATGGCGGCTGCGTTTTAACGCCAACTGCACCGGGTCCTGGCCGAGACGCGTCGCCATTTCCAGGTGCCTCAAAATCTCGTCGACCGGATGCGTGCGCAAGTATCTCCGCGGCAAACCTTCAAGGAACGTCTGAAGTTTCTTCCCTGCGGCCGGGACCAGCGAACGGAGGTGATTCAGGACCTCGTCGTTGGCATCTGCGTGCACGCGTTCATCCACGCTTCGGTCGAGATAGTTCGCTGTGCCGATATGGAGCTGCCAGAGGTCTTCCGCCTTCCAGGCTGTGAGAGCCTCCGGACTGACCGCCTTGATATCGGCATACGTGAACAAGCAGATCATTTTCAGGCGGTCGGGCGTGCCAACAGTTTCCGCGAATTGCGCGATGGTGCGGGGATCGTAGATGTCCCTCCGAAGGGTCGCGCCCATATCGAGGTGGTGTTCGATCAGAAACAACACCGTCTCACCGTCGGCTGCGGACAGGTCCAGCCGCTCGAGGCATTCCTTCGCAATCGCCAGGCTGGCCGGGATAGGATCGTCTATAACAACAGCCTTTCCGGCATCGTGAAGAAGGATCGCGAGATATAGCAGCTCCGGCTGCTCGAGTTCATTAAGGATCTCCGCGTACCGCTCGTCCCATTTGGACTTGGACTGGCGCAAAGCATGGAGATTCTCGATGACCTGAAGGGTGTGCTCGTCGACCGTAAAGCGATGCAAGGAATCACGCACGGCGAGCGCATCAATGCCTGTCAGTTCCGGCAGAAACATCGTGAGCAGATGCAAGGAGTGCATGGCCCGCAAAGCGTCCGCCGCGTGCGAATCCAGCAGCATTTCCTGGAGAAAGCGCCAGAAATCGCTCCCTTTGGGCAGATGGTCCGCCAGCAGAGGCAGCGCTTGCTCCAACTGATGTTCTGCCGTTGGACTGAGCTTGAAGCCGCGCTGTGCAATCAAACGAAATGTACGGAAAAATAGTTGGGGATCTGCAAGATCATCGGGCCGCTGCAGGAAGATGAGACCGTCCACAACGGAAAAGTCCGCATCGGAGAATCCGGTTCGCCATGTCTCGAGGTGCCGGTAGAACAGAGATTGGGCCGCGGGCATTTCCTCCAGGAGTTGCCCGGAAATCCTGTGAACCGCGCGCGCATGTCCGAAGTAGATTCGCATCCACTCGACAGAATTCGTGACGTCCAAGCCGCCCGCGCCGACTATCTCGGTCACCGCGTCATCTTGCGCGGCCCAAGTTAATATGTTGTCATCGCGTCCGTGGCGAAAATGGAGAAAGCAGCGGACGGCGGCAAGAAATTGGAGCGCCGAGTCGAGCGTATTTCGAACCGCCGGAGGAAGAAGCGTGTCCGGTCCGGGCCAGCCATGCTGTCTCTCCATGGCCGACATGAGCGCAAGCCAGCACGCCAGCGTGTAGTCGCGGTAACCGCCTGGGCCATCTTTCGCATTCGGTTCCAGATGAAAGACAGTGTTCCCGAATTTGCGGTGGCGGACCCGGGTAATCTCCGCCAGGTACCCCACGAGGACTTGGGATTCCCGGGCCATCCTTTCGGGAATGAGCTGGTCCCTAAGGTTCGAGAAAAGTTCCTGGTCGCCTGCAAGATAACGGCAATCGAGCAAGGAGAGAATCGACTCCGGATTGTCCGAGTCGAACTGGGCGTATTCGGAGAAAATCCGTGTCGTGGCGTTCAGCTTCAATCGCAAGTCTACCAGCGCCTGAGAGAATCCGTGGATGGCGTCCTTGAACTTTTCCGCTGTATCTTTCGCTGCATGGAGAAGGAGAAGATCAACATCCGAATAGGGAAAGAGCGAACCCATTCCAAAATCTCCGAGGGCGACCAGCACAAGACCGGAGGGTCCGCCTTTTTCGGGAGAAACGAATTCATCCCAGAGACGAAGAGCAATGATTTCGACGAGCCCGGCCCGTTGCTTCAGAAAGCCTAACCCGTCCTTGGTGGCGGAAAACTGCTGCTGCAACCTTGAGGATTCACTGTCGTACAAATGTCTTAGATTACTGCTGAGTGGGGATTGTGTGGGCATGCCCGCTTTTCTGATCTCTCTTCAGGAATCGCTCCGGCCAGAATCGGAACCTCTCAAGGAACTCCGCTTCACAGGATGGCACGACCCCCGTCGGAGAACAAATAGCTACGAAGCCTCCCAGTTATAACCTTCCTCCCCGTGCTGCGAAAGGTCCAGGCCTTGATTTTCATGCTCCGGTGAAACACGGAGGCCAACCAATTTGTCCACAACGAACAAGATAGCCAGAGTGCCAACGATTCCCAATGTCCAGGCAATCGCTACGCCAACCAACTGATTCATGAGTTGATGTGCATTCCCCTCGATGAGGCCTGAGGCAAGTACTTTCCCATCGGAATCCTTGAATATGGGATTCACGGCACTGATAGCGAAAACTCCCGTAAGGATCGCTCCGATCGTCCCGCCTGCTCCGTGTACCCCGAAAGCGTCCAGCGAATCATCATAGCCAAAGCGAGCTTTGACGCTCGCAACCATTAAATAACACAGAACACCCGCGATGAAACCAATGAGCAAGGCAGGCATTGGTCTGACAAATCCCGCTGCCGGAGTGATCGCCACCAGACCGGCCACAGCACCAGAGATCGCTCCCAATGCACTGGGTCTGCCGCTGCGCTTCCATTCCGCCAAGCTCCAACCCGCTGCCGCAGAAGCGGCGGCAAAGTGTGTCGCGACGAAAGCGCTCGTCGCCAAAGTCCCGGATGAGAGAGCGCTACCCGCGTTGAAACCAAACCAGCCCACCCAAAGCAGACAGGCACCAACAAAGCTCAGCACCACGCTATGCGGCGGCACGGATTGCTCCGGGTAGCCGAGACGCTTTCCCATGTAGAGTGCGCAAACAAACGCGGAAACGCCGGAGGTAATATGCACAACCGTTCCGCCCGCAAAATCCAACGTGGGGATGGGGCCGCCTAGAGCCGCGTTCAGCAATCCACCCTTGCCCCACACCATGTGTGCCATAGGGCTGTACACTACGATCGTCCAAAGAGCCATGAACAACAACATGGCCTTGAACTTCATCCGCTCGGCGAAGGCCCCTGTGATCAGGGCGGGCGTGATGACGGCGAACATGAGTTGGTAAATCATGAACGTCTGGTGCGGGATCGTGGCCGCGTAGTCGGTGCTCGGATTTCCGCCCACGCCACGCAGAAACAAGTGCTCGAATCCACCGATAAATTTGTTTCCCAGCCCGAATGCCAGACTGTACCCAAATAGGCCCCACATGATTGTGACCAAGCACATCATGGCGAAGCTCTGCATCATGGTTGCCAAAACGTTTTTCTTCCGCACGAGTCCGCCATAAAATAGGGCCAGCCCGGGCCCGGTCATCAAGAGCACGAGAGCGGAACTCACCAGCATCCACGAGTTATCGGCCGAACTTTGCGCCGTGGCAACACGCTGTTCCAACTCAGCAATGCGTTCCGCGTCCGTGTGAATGGCCGGCGCGATCAGAATTGCTGCAGATCGCCCCATGCCAAGCCTACTCGCGGAGGCCGCACGCGGTGAAATACAAAAAGTCGAAACGATGCATAGCAGAAGCAGATTTCTTCTCATAGAGATATGTCCAGGCCCGGAACAATAGCAAATCTAAGGGCGTAACACCAGACTTCGTGCACCCCATCACGAAGGATCCGGACTGCTGTTTTCCTTTCAATTGTGAGAGATACGAGGAATTCACCTCTACCTTGTGCCGCATCGAAGGATGTAAGACTTTGTGCCTCTAGCCCCCCTGACGACGGCCGCGAACAACTCAATGAAAACAAGACAGCTTCAGCGGAACCGCCACTCCTCGTAGAACGCACGCAGCAACCTGCGCGACAGTGACAGTGAGTTTTCAGGTTTCTTGAGAGAATGGAATCTATTCGGTCAAGTGACTGCGGTTTCCGTATTTGGAAATATGAAACCGTGACGCTCGGTTCCGATCAAGATCGGCGAATCGTTGGGAAAATCTTGTGGCGGACGAGATTGGCGCCCTGAAAATTAAGGCTCTGGCTGCTATTGCCCAGGCATTCCCACCAGGAAATCCCCTCTTACGGAATTAATAACAGTTTTCCAGTGGTCTTGCGAGCTTCCAGATCCCGATGCGCTTGCTGCGTGTCCCGCAACGCATAGATATATTCAATGCGCAGTTTCACTTTCCCCTTTGCGATCATGGTCAAGACATCGGTTGCGCGCTGTTGGAGTTCTTCCTGGGTCGCGATGTAACTGCCGAGGGTGGGACGCGTGATGAACAGAGAACCTTTTTGCGCGAGTTTGGTCAGATCGAATGGCGGCACAGGCCCGCTCGAGGCGCCGAAAAGGACCAGATACCCGCGCGGACGAAGGACATTGAGGTCCTTATCAAACGTGGTCTTGCCAACCCCATCGTATATGACATGGACCCCTTTACCGTCGGTGAAGCGTTTCGTCTCGGCCTCAAAATCCTGCTGCGCGTAGAGGATGACTTCATCCGCGCCGGCTGCGCGCGCAAGCTTTGCTTTCTCTTCTGTTCCAGCCGTAGCAATGACGCGCGCACCGATGTTCTTCGCCATCTGGACAAGAAGCAGCCCAACGCCCCCCGCAGCCGCATGGATCAGCGCGGTCTCACCTTTCTTTAACGGATAGGTGTCATGCACCAGATAGTGCGCCGTCATCCCTTGCAGCATGGCCGCTGCGGCCTGTTGATCGGTGATGCCTTCCGGCAGGCGAACAAGCCGGTCTGCAGGCACGGCAGCGTATTCCGCATAGGCGCCCATGACTCCTGTGTAAGCGACGCGATCTCCCGGCTTAAATGACTTCACTTCGGTTCCAACTTCGCTCACAATTCCGCTCGCCTCTTGGCCGGAGACGAATGGTAAGGGCGCCGGATACCGGCCTTCGCGAATGTAGACATCGATGAAGTTGACCCCCGCAGCCGAAATTTTTACGACGGCCTCATTGGGCTTGGGCTTGGGAGCTGGAATGTCGACGAATGTGAGGACTTCGGGTCCGCCGGTCTTCTGACTTTGTATCGCTTTCATCGTGATTCCTTCTGAAGTCGGGGTTTGGTAATTTCCCGTTCGCACTTGCGCGCGGCTAGTATATTCCATCCGGAACTTCAGCACCGCACCTTCCTGCTATTCGCAATTCTGGAGCAATCCCGCATAGCGTGAGGTCTACTTCATAACCGGGGGCCTTTTCAACATGAGCGCGATCCGCTGGCAGGAAGCGACTTCTTCATCATGCTGATTGAAACAGCGGTGAATAAACGTCACGACACCCCGGTCGGGTTTGCTGCGGCTTTCCCGAACTTCGATGACTTCGGTCTGCACGCGAATGGTGTCGCCATGAAAAAGCGGTTTTGGAAATCGCACTTTGTCCCAACCCAGGTTGGCTATCGTTGTGCCTAGCGTCGTGTCTCCGATCGAAATTCCCACCATCAGGCTCAAAGTCAGACAACTATTGACGAGCCGCTGGCCATATTGCGATTTTTTCATATACTCAGCGTCAAGATGGAGCGCGGAAGGATTGTGGGTCATCGTTGTGAAAAGAACGTTGTCCGCCTCGGTGATCGTGCGGTGCATCGGATGATCGAAGACCATCCCTACCTTGAACTCTTCGAAGTACAGCCCTGTCATCACGACTCCTCCAACTGAGAGAATGATTTGAGACGCCTGTATCCCCCACTATACAAGTTTTTTCAGGGGAGATTTCCTTCAGGCATGCAGCGGCTCTCGCAATGAGGGCGAAGTGAAGACAGAACCGCTCATCAGTAATGCCGCGCGATCTCCGAGGCATACTTTGTCCCTAGGATGGACACGTTCTGAGCCAACCATCCGCTGAATTGAGTCTGTCCCGTTGCCAACTGCTTGGAGACGAGCAAATTCGCCATCAATCCTTCGATTTCCTCGCGAGTGAGAATCACATCGCGGACAATTGGCTCTATGAGGCGCAGCAGCGAAAGCGCAACCCATGGCCGGACATGAATGAGCCTGGTCTTGCTCCGGACGCCGCTTGCAATCGACCGTACAAGCTCCTCAAAAGTGACAATTTCCGGGCCGACGGCATCAACTATCAGATCGCTTTCTTGCCGGGCAGCACTTACAGCCAAGTCTGCGATGTCTTCGACAAAGATCGGTTGGATCTGATATTGCCCAGACCCAGGAATCGCAAAAACTGGAAAGCGACGCACAAACCAAGCGATGTTGTTGATGAGGATGTCTTCGGCGCCGAAGATGACTGTGGGCCGCAGGATGGCAAAGGACAGACCGGAATCGATAATCGCTCTTTCTACCTGAGCTTTGCCCGAATAGTAAGGAAGTTGAGAATCTAACGACGGGTTTGCGATGCTGAGATGCACGATCCTGCGGACTCCGGCTTCCTTAGCCGCTTGGACTAGGACTCTCGAATTTGCTACCGCGTCCTCGAAAGTCGCTCGACCGTGGCTGAATCGCACCCAATAGGAGTTGTAAAGAACCGAAGCGCCTCGCAGCGATTGAACCAGACCTGCAGGGTTCTGAAAATCCATCGGGGCGATTTCCACTCGCTTGCCGAACTCGTTCGCGCGATACGGATGGCCAGTCAGCGTCCGCACCCTTCTGCCGGCATTCAGGAGCCGCCGTGTTACGTATTTCCCGGTGTAGCTAAATGCCCCGGTGACGACGTCGAATACGCTCGTATCGTTCATATCGTTGTAGGGCTCGTTTGCGAACCGCTCCGTTGCGTATCGATTCCCTTCGATGACTTGGAAACCTGGCTTCGAGAGATTTGCCAGCTCAAGACCATCCCCAAAATCACAGTGGACACAATCAACCCTTCGACTGCCGATTCGATCTGGTCGCTAATTACGAACACGCTGGACTGAATTCCGTTTGGCGTGGGCCGATGATCCAAGGCGAGAACCAATGGGACTAGAAACAATGTGATGTTGGAGAATGCCGTCCAAAAACGCGCGCGCTCGGCTGTGCCGCAGAGGTCTGTCAAGATGGCTTGGAGAGGGCTTCGCAAGTAGAAGAGGACAAAAAACACGACACCCATCGTCACAACCACGCCGACAACAAAAGCGATCACTGAACTCATTTGTGTTCTCCTCTTGCATGCACGAGAGAGTTACTGAGGTGATTCTTCTGCGATAGCGAGCACTTGCCGGAAACGCAGTGCCGGTGATCAGCGAACCAGCGATAACCAACGGCGAGAATTCGCGGAACACCGGGGAGTTGAGCGACTGCAAAGACCGGCCAGGCCCACCAGATTTTTGCCGCCAAATATACGATGGCTTCGGCGCCGCCAAAGATGTCGCCCTCACTCGTAATGACGCGCATCTCGCGCAGCAATTGATCGGGCGGCAATCCGAGAAGGGCTGCAACGCGTGGATCTTGTAACGCTGCGAGGCCAAAGCCGCGCTTCTCAAACGTGTGGCGGAATTGCCGCACAAGCGAAGTACAAATGCTGCAGTCGCGGTCGAAGAAGACCCAGCCTCGCGAGGCCTGCCTGCCCTTGGTGTCAGTCATTTCTGAACTAAGAGAAATCATTGTCCACCAAAAAAGGCGGTTTACCGCCCGTACCACCCGCAAGGGTGGAATAGTTTTCGAATACCCCCGCGGAGCTTAGCCCAACCATTAAAAGCGGTCGGCGAGAGGTTTAGGAAATACACGAAAAGAACGCTCAAAAAAATG
>JBGPXQ010000154.1:0-6403 GCA_041492805.1 Terriglobia bacterium
TATGCCCCCTGGACGCCGCACTTCTCCCTCGATCAAATGGATCAGAACGGCGTTGCCACCGCCATAGCGTCGATCTCGAGTCCCGGCGTCTGGTTCGGAAATAATGAGGAGGGGCGCAAGTGGGCGCGCGAATGCAACGAATACGGCGCCCAGTTGATCAAGGATTATCTGGGCCGCTTCGGAATGTTTGCCGCTATTCCGCTGCCTGATACGGAAGGAAGTCTTCGGGAGATCCAATACGCGCTCGATGTTTTGAAGCTGGACGGCATCGGCCTGCTGACCAGCTACGACAACGGGAAATTACTGGGCCACCCCTCGTTCGCACCCGTGTTCGATGAGCTCAATCGACGGAAGGCCGTCATCTTCGTTCACCCTACAATGTCATGTTGTGGAAATCCCGACGCTCTCGTGAGCGGGCCGCCTATCGATTTTCCGACCGATACGACCCGCGCGATTACAAGCCTCGTCTATAGCGGCACGATCGCGCGCTGCCCAGACATCCGTTTCATCTTTTCACACGGCGGCGGAACGACCATCATGCTCATCTCTCGCCTCGCCGGTGGAGGGCTCAAGCCGGAAGAGCGCGCAAAAATCATTCCGAATGGGTTCGAACATGAGCTGCAAAAATTCTATTATGATATCGCCAGCGTCGCGGTCAACCCCGCCGCCATGGCAGCCGTGTTTAAGGTAATTCCCATGAGCCATCTTTTGTTTGGATCCGACATTCCGTTTTGGAAAGTCGAGACCATCGCGACGGCGATGAACAAATTTGATATTTCCGCCGGTGACCTCCGCGGGATCCAGCGCGAGAACGCAATTCAACTGTTGCCGCGTTTGAGGGCGTGAACTTCCACCAGGTTCAAGGGTGACCGGTCAAATTCCAGCCGTCGATTTCCAAGGTAGAAATCATCCTCCCGAAATGCGGGAGTTCCGGAGACTGGAAGTTGGAGGGAGCAGACGAAGGATTTTACGAGAGAACGAAAGACTAGATACGAGGAAAAAGCGATGCATTTTCGTGTACACTTCCGTGTACATTGACCCCGCGTTTTTGGGGTATTATGGGCATTGTGATGGTCGAAAAATCAGCAAGTTACCTGTTATCAATGCGGGTGAGGAGCTCGAATCCCCCCCTCGCCGCCAGACTTTAGTTTTGTTGTAAACACGCGGCTGCGCGGGCCCATTTCTCACCCGGCCCGGCGCGCTGGGACGGCGCGTGTATATTTTATTTCAAATGGATGCAGTCGAAGACGAGCCATGACGGACGCACTGTCAAAAATCAAGAAGAAGCTGCAGGACGAAATTACGGCGCTCGAGCATGAGATGAATATCGAGCTGCCGAAAGAGCTGATGAAGGCGCGCGCCCACGGCGATCTTTCGGAAAACGCGGAGTTCAAGTACGCCAAGGAACGCCAGGGCTATGTTTCCGCGCGTCTGGGCCAGTTGAAAAGGCGGCTGGGCGACATCGGCATGCTGAATCTCACGAATATTCCAGCCGATCGCGCTGGCTACGGCTCGCGCGTCTGGCTGTTGGATATCAAGAGGTCGGTCGAAATCGAGTACAAGCTGGTGACTTCCGAGGAAGTTGACGCCGCACTGGGCATGATCTCAACGACCTCGCCAATCGGGAAGGCGCTGCTCGGACGGCACGTCGGCGATGAAGTGAAGGTGCAGACGCCTGCGGGAATCAAGGAATTCGAAGTCGTCCGGCTGAAGACGATTCACGAAGACCACTAGGTATTTCTATTAGGTTTCGAGATTTCGATCCGGGGGCGTTTGCGATGTCGTTGCACAATGTGGGTCAGATGGGAGCAATCGGAGAAATCATCGCCCTCTTGGGTGTGGCGATCCTCTGGATATTCCGTGCGCAGGCGTTTGAATGGCTTCGAGAGTTCTTTGACATCTGGCGCGGCCAGATCTCCGGCCGCGATCCATTGCTGGCCGATCCGGCGTATATGCGGCTGAAGCCCCGGCGTCCTCGCGGCGCCTTGCTTCTGGCAGGCGCACTGGGCCTCGTGTTTCTTGGCCAAGTTCTGTTTTTGCTGGACCTCACATTTTAGACCGCGATTCCAGTCTCTCCCCCAAACTCTATTCCTATTGAAGAAGTAGCAGGGCAGGCCCGAAGAGCCTGCCCTGCCCGGTGAATGAGGTCGACGATTCATCAGTCCAATGGCTATTCTTGCCCTTGAGACGAAGTCGCGGGATTTGAGGACGGAGTCGAGGTTGAATTGGAAGATGAAGTTGAGGACGGAGTGGAAATCGGTCCCGAGGTCATGTCAGCTGACGGCCGCGCGGTATTCGCCGCCAGGTCGGATGTTTCAAGCATACTTTGGCGCGCTGACGTGGCTGCGGCCATCTGATCGAGCTGCGCTGTTAGCACGCCGATCTCATGGCGCATGGTGTCCATGAACTTGCCTCCGAAGTCCCGGCGTCCCGGCCAGGCCGGGACGCCTGTGATAATTGCGAGCAGGCGGGCACGCGAAATAATGATACGAGTATGAAAAGGCCCACTCGTCCCCCACGCACGGGAGAATATGAAAGTTTCTTGGCCCGCCTGCCAAGAGAGCACGAACCATTCCATTTAGCGCCATATCGGCGAGTCGGCGTAACTCCGCGCAGCACACGCACATAACGCCGCATTTCATTTTTTATACGGGTTTCGCGGAGTACTAGCCCTGGGAAATTTCTCAGTCATCTGCGCGTTTTGTCCGGTTGGCGGACGGGCGCTGCGAGGCTCCGCATCACGATGGACTACCAGGTCCGTCTCTGGTACTTTGCCCTTCACCTGGTGAAACGTTCCCGGATTCGGTTGAACATTCCAGGGGTCATGGGTTCGAAATGACGTCGATGCGCAACGCGTACGCCTGACTTTGTAGGGCCCGCCTTCAGGCGGGCATCTGCACGAGGATGAAATGCCCACCTTAAGGTGGGCGCTACAGGGCCAGGAATTGCATCGGCTCAAGCCCACAGGAGGATTCACATGCTATCGCGACGCGACGTTCTGATTGGAGCGGCGGCCACCGGGGCCGCTGCGCTCGTGCGCGGCGGGACCTCCGCATTTGCCAAAGCCTCGCAGCCATCCACGCCCGTGAATTTCGATGTGCCGGCGGGCGCGTGCGATTGCCACACGCACGTATTCGGGGATTCGCGGCGCTTCCCGTTTGTAGCTTCGCGCAACTACACACCCGAGCCGGCCTCAGTTGAGGAAATGCGCGCCCTGCACCGCGCGCTGCACACCGGACGAGTCGTGATCGTGCATCCCAGCGTTTACGGCACGGATAATTCCTGCACGCTCGATGGCATGAAGCAGCTCGGCTCGATCGCGCGCGGCATAGCCGTGATTGATGAGAAGACGCCGGAGGCGGCGCTCGACGAAATGGATCGCGCCGGCATTCGCGGCATCCGGATCAACCTCGAGACCTCTGGCCAGAGCGATCCGGCTGTGGCCGGCCAGCGTTTTCAGGAGGCGGTTGACCGAATCAAACGCCGCAGCAAATGGCATATACAAGTCTACACGCGGCTGTCTGTGATTGAGGGAATCAAAGACCAGGTCATGGCGGCCCCCATGCCGGTCGTGTTCGACCACTTCGGAGGAGCGCAGGCGCCGCTTGGCGTCGGGCAGCCCGGTTTCGATACCCTGTTAAACCTGGTTCGAACGGGCAAAGCCTACGTCAAAATCTCGGCGCCGTATCGCAGCTCGACACAACCGCCGGACTTTGCGGACGTTGCACCGCTTGCCAAGGCGCTGATCACCGCGAACCCGCAACGCATGTTGTGGGGGAGCGACTGGCCGCATCCGTCCTCGCCAGTGGCCCACCGCCCCGTCACCGAAATCACGCCGCTGTGGCAAGTCGATGACGGACGCATATTGAACCAGCTTGCCGTCTGGGCCCCGAACGCGGCCCTGCGCAAGACCATCCTCGTGGACAATCCCGCGAAGCTCTACGGATTCTGACAACTGGCAAGACCCACCCCCCTGGTCGAAGCGGGACGAGCGAGACGAAAGAGGTAGAGCGCTCAGGCGTATACTTGTCATTGATTGGGCAGATCGGCAGACCGGGTGAAATCTCCGCATGTCGAAAGATAACCGCCAAAGCGAACTGCGAGTCGAGAGCGCGTACGAGGAATTGCTCTCGCGGTATCCGAGCTATCGCGGAACGGCCGCGCTGGACATCCTGCGCGCGACCGAGTACCGGCGGCTCGACGAGCTGCGCCAGGTGTACCTCGACTACACGGGCGGTTCTCTCTATGCCGAGTCTCAATTGCAAAAACATGTCGAGATGCTGAGTGGTGGAGTTTTCGGTAATCCGCATTCCGCCAATCCGACCTCGGCCGCGACGACGGAGTACGTCGAGCAGGCTCGCCGCTACGTGCTGAAGTATTTCAATGGCAGACCCGATGAATACATCGTGGTGTTCACGCAAAATGCCACAGGAGCACTCAAGCTTGTCGGCGAGGCCTTCCCCTTCACCGCAGGCAGCCATTTCTTGCTCACTTTCGATAATCACAACTCCGTAAACGGAATTCGCGAGTTCGCGCATGCCAAGGGTGCTGCCATCACGTACGCGCCGCTGACCACACCCGAGCTGCGCCTGAATCTGGCTTCCCTGGAAACGCTTTTCGAACAGGCCGATCCGGCGAAACCCAATCTGTTCGCGTACCCCGCGCAGTCCAATTTTTCAGGCGTAAAGCACCCGCTCGAACTCGTGGCCCGCGCGCAGAGCAAGGGATGGCGGGTTTTGCTGGACGCAGCCGCCTTCGTGCCTACCAATCACCTGGACCTGACGGCGGTGCAGCCGGACTTTGTGAGCGTCTCGTTCTACAAAATGTTCGGTTATCCAACCGGTGTTGGCGCCCTGCTCATCCGGCGTTCCGCTTTCGCGCAATTGAAACGGCCCTGGTTCGCGGGCGGAACGGTGAATTTCGCGTCGGTGCAGGGCACGGCGCACGTCCTGGCTCCCAATGAAGCCGGTTTCGAGGATGGCACGCTCAATTACCTGTCCATTCCCGCCGTGGAGATCGGGTTGCGGTACCTGGAGGCGATTGGTTTGGAAACCGTCACCGAACGTGTGCGCTGCCTGACGGGCTGGCTGCTGGACGAGTTGCTGGCGCTCCGGCACAGCAATGGCCGCGCCATGGTCCGCATCTATGGACCGGTCACGACGCAGGCGCGCGGCGGCACGGTGACGCTCAACTTCTACGATCCCGAGGGCCGCCTGCTGGACTACCGGCGCGTCGAAGAACTCGCCAATGCAGAGGGCATCTCGTTGCGCACGGGCTGCTTCTGCAATCCCGGCGCCGGCGAGATCGCCGAAGGATTGACCGAAGAGGACATGCGGGCGGGATTCGCGGAAGGGCCGGGCATCACTCTGCAGAGCTTTCTGAAGCTGATGCAGAAACGAGGCCATAAGAGCGCGGGCTCGATTCGCGTTTCCTTGGGCCTGGCCACGAATTTTCCGGATGTCTGGCGCTTCGCGCAGTTCGTCACAAGTTTCCGGGATCAAACTCGCCTGGCCATCGGAGACGTCACGTTCGACATCGAGTCCTGCCGGTTCATTCGCGACGGAAGCTAGTGCCCGTCTTCCCTATGCAGGATGAATTTGGAGGTAATAACTGCTCGCATGCAAACACGCCGATGGCGTCGCAGACCCCAGCTAAGGTCGCACTCCGGATCGGCTCGAGCCTACCCAACCACCGATTGCCGGGCGTGCGAGGTCGTGCTAGCATCCGCGTTTCGGAGGGCGGTGTCAGGCTTCTCTGACCGCCCTCCGTCCTTCCGCAGAAAACTGCGCTGCGACCCTCTCCTCCGTGTGGCAGCAGCGCTAATCAGGGGGTAACAGATGAAAGCCTATGCAACGCAATCCATACGCAATGTCGGCATTGCCGGTCACGGCGACACGGGGAAAACCCAGCTGGTGTCGTCGTTGCTGTTCACCGCGGGGATGACCACCCGGCTGGGAAAGGTCACAGAAGGAAACACCGTCACCGACTGGGACGAAGAAGAAATCGCGCGGAAGATTACGATTCACACGGGCCAGGCGTACGCCGAATGGGCGCCTGCTGGTCAGACTGAAAAAATAAAAATCAATTTTCTGGACACGCCAGGTTACAGCACGTTCCTTAACGATACGCGCGCGTCGCTGGTGGCGGCTGACGCGGCGTTGATTCTGGTGGACGCGCTCGCGGGCGTGCAGGTGGTGACGGAGAAGGTCTGGGACTACGCGACCGAGTACGACCTGCCGCGCGCGTTCGCGATCAACTGGATGGATCGCGAGCTGGCGAGTTACGACCGGGCGATGGAGTCAATCGCGCGCGTGTTCGGCCGCAACGTCGTGCCCGTGCAGTTGCCGATTGGCGCAGAGAAAAATTTTCGCGGCGTGGTCGACCTGATCACGATGAAGGCGCA
>JBGPXQ010000184.1:0-5430 GCA_041492805.1 Terriglobia bacterium
CCGGGGACGGGGGTTGGCACACTCCCCGAACCTGCGCCTGCGCCTACGAAAAATGTGGTGGAAGCTCCACGCATTCATGTGTCCGCTACGCGCGCACCTGCGTGGCTGGGACCGGGCTTGAAGATTAAGGGACAAATTTCCGGTGCGGAAGATCTCCAGGTGGAGTGCAAAGTGGACGGACCGATCTCGCTGGGCGACCACCGGCTCACCGTTGGCCAGAACGCGCATGTCAGCGGCGAGATTACCGCCTCCGAGGTGATCGTCTATGGCGAGGTGAATGGCGATCTCGTAGCAAGCGGCCGCATCGAAATCAAAAAACACGGCTCGGTCAAGGGCGATCTGACCACCGCCCGAATCATGATCGAAGACGGGGCCTACTTCAAAGGCGCCATCGAGACCACTTGCAAGGCCCAGCCTAACCTGGATCTCGATACGTTGCTGGCTCGTCCCGAGAAAAAGATGCTTTAGCGCGGGGCCGGAGGCCGGGATGGCCTGTACAAATCTTGGGCTTCTGGACAGGTGACCCGGCCCGATCTTCCGGTCCAAGATTTTTCGTACACAAGATGTGGTTCTCGTTGGCCAGGCAGGGACGCACCGTGCCACTTGCGAACCGTGCCAGCATTTCAGGGGTCGAATCGTGGAAACAGCTGCCGAACCAGTGAAGACATTTACCCCCGAGAAAAATTGCGTCAGCCCTGTTGCCATCCGGGGTCTGGCGGAAATCCTGGAACAGCACGGCGATTGGCTCGATTCGGGCGGTAACGCCGGAATACAGGCGGACCTCTCCCGCGAGGACCTTGCGGACGCAGATCTGATCGATGCCAGGCTCCAGGATGCTCTCCTCAATAAGACAATCCTGAAACGGGCTGATCTAATGCTGGCGGATTTGCGGGGGGCGAGCTTGCTCCAGGCGAACCTGCAGGATGCCAACTTGCTGGGCACCGTGTTCCAGCAGGCAAATCTTCAGGCTGCCAAGCTCGAGGGAGCGACAGGTCTGCTTAGCCGGCAACTCGCCGGAGCAAACCTGTTCGGCGCCGTCCTTCCCGAATCCACTTCCCCGTTCGAAGGATTGAAACAGGTTAAAGAGGTGGCGAGCAAAGCCGGTTGGTTACTGGTTTCAACCCTGTTGGTCAACGCCCTAGCCTGGTTAAGGATTTTCACGACCAGAGATTCCCAACTTTTGAAGAACGCTCCCGCCCTGCCGTTTTTCGGTCTGCAAGCGGACTTGCCGTTTATCCCATTTTATCTTTTCGGCCCGGTAGTGATTCTCAGTTTGTACGTTTGTTTCCATCTCTACCTGCAGCGTCTGTGGGACGGCGCGGCGCAATTGCCCGCAATCTTCCCGGACGGGCGGGGTCTGGACACATGCCTCCCCTGGTTCGCGAGGTGGTCTGCGCGCAGGCACTTCAAATGGCTGAGGAGCACCCGTTCCCCGCTGGCTTTTCTGGAGGCGGGAATCGCTATGCTTCTGTTGTATTGGGTGGCGCCCGTAACGATTCTTCTTTTCTGGGGCCGCTATCTGACACTGGAAGACTTGCGCGGAACGACAGCTCAGGTCTTGCTCGTGGTTGGAGCCATCACCGCGGCCATGTACTTTCCCACGATGGTCGGGAAAGCATTCGGGGCCGATTCGCTGCGGCCTGCGAACGGAAAGAAGTCTTCAGGCCGAAGAACAGGGTTGCTCCAGAGGATCGCACTGCTTGCAATCGGCCTCATTCTTCTCCTGCTTTCCGTCGGAACCATCCTGGGCGCCCCTCACGGCTTTGGCCGGACCTCCGAATCTGGAAATTCCGGGAGCAAGACGTGGGCGGCCGATGCTCTATGGACAGTCGGCTACAACCCGTATGCGCAATTGACCGAAACGGATGTTTCGACAAAGCCTTCCCCGTGGTCAGGCCGAGATGAAGAAATCGCCCTCGTCAAAGGGGCCAGCCTCAATCGGCTCAAACTCCGGTACATCCAGGCGTATGCCGCCTTCCTCGCCAAAGCACGCCTCTGGCAGGCCGATCTGCGGTATGGATATCTGTCGGAAGCGGATCTGCGAGAAGCGAATCTACGGCAGGCTGACTTGCGGTTCGCCGTTCTTGATCGCGCAAAGCTGAACCGTGCGTCGCTTCAGGAAGCGGATCTGCGAAACGCCAACCTGAACCGGGCTAATCTGCGGGATGCGAATCTTTCTTCCGCCGTTCTTTCCGGTGCGACCCTTCTTGACGCCACATTCGATGGCGCAAGTCTCTACAAAACGGATTTACGGATTGCGTTCCTGCAAAGGGCGAGCCTGAAACAGGCGGATCTCCGTGAGGCGAATTTCGAAAGCGCTAATCTTACGATGGCGAATCTTCAGGAAGCCTACTTGACCTCCACCAAGTTTGGCAACGCCCGGCTGAATCAGGCGGACCTCTCCCTGGCCATTCTCACGGACGCCGATCTCCGGAAATCCGATTTGAGTGGCGCCGATCTCCAGGGAGCCATCCTGCGCGGAGCGAATCTAGGCGGTGCGAGCCTGCAAGGCGCCGACCTGCGCGGTGCTGTGGGACTGACGTCGGGACAGGTTTGCTCGGCGGCCAGCCGGGGGCAGGCACGGTTGGATGAAAACCTGCAGCGTGAAGTCGAGAGCCTCTGCGGAAACAATCGCTGAGTTCTAACTTGTCTTGAGACCGTCCCGTCGTGGCGGCATTTCCAAAAATGGCCGCATGACATGCCGGAACTTCTGGCGATTCGTGTCCATCGAAACAGAATGTGCGGCAACCAGCGGCACGACGAACTACCGGTCCGGATACAAGAGCTTCTGATAAAAGTTGCGCAGCTCTTTTTCTGCGGCGATGTGGACTCGGCATTTGCCACTTCCACACCTACCCGCGAGCAGACATTTGCCACTCAAGTGTGAACCGTCGTCATAGAACCGGGGGCGTCCCGTCACTTCAAATCGTTTCGCACTACTTGGCCGCCCTTCATCACAAATTTGACTCGCTGGAGCTCAGAAATGTCCTTTAGCGGGTCCCCGGAAACGGCGATCATATCGGCGAATTTACCTTTCTCCACCGAACCGATCCGATCTTGCCAGCCTAGCATCTCTGCATCAACCACGGTTGCAGACTGGATGGCCGCTGCGGGCGTCATTCCATGATTAACCAGCCAAGCGAAGTCAAGGCCCTGCGTCCCATGAAGGTAGGGTCCGCTGGAACGAGGATCGCCGGCAGTTCCGTCCACACCACTGCCAAAAACTACTTTTACGCCTTTGGAGAGCGCATTCTTAAAGTTTCTCTCAAAGATGGGAATGATGCTGTACTTGCCGCCTGTGTTCTTGCGATCATTCTCCGCGATCTCGGGCATAGTGTAGCGGTAGCCGGTTACATCATAGTAGATCCCCTTTTGCACCATCATGGCCACCTCCGAATCATCCAGGCCCTGCCCATGCTCGATGCAGTCCACCCCGGCTATAACCGAGTTCCGGAGGCCCTCCCCACCGTACGAGTGGGCGGCTACACTACGGTGATGGCGATGCGCCTCATCCACAATCGCCTGCAATTCGGCAAGCGTAAACGTAGGCTCGACGAACAGCTCGCCGTCAGGGCTGAAGGAATAACCCGCGGTTGGGAACACTTTGATCCAATCAGCGCCGTAATGAATTTGTTCGCGGACGACTTCGCGCGCTTGGTCAACCCCGTGAATTCCCTGATTCCCCCCTGCGATGGTTGTCCCTGGACCTCCAATATAATCTGAGCCCGACGCACCGATTCCCCTGGTCGAAACTTGCATTCTGGGGCCGTCGATAAGGCCACGGTTGATCGCGTTGCGCACGTCGACGTCGCCATAGCCTTCGCCGTGACTTCCCAAATCACGTGCCGTTGTGAAGCCCGCCCGAAGGGTTGTTTGCGCGTTCCCTATGGCCATAAGTGTCCAGGCTTCCTTTGACATGTTCACGCGGGCTCCGGCACCAAGGCTGCTGTAAATATGCGTATGCGCGTCGATCAACCCGGGCAGCACCGTTGCCTGGCTGAGGTCAATCACCTGAGCTCCCGATGGAATTTGAACGCGGTCAGCCGCACCAACCTCGGTGATTCTTTCGCCCTCAATCAATACGACTTGATTAGTCAGCATGACGCCTGACTTACTGTTAAACAAGTGACCGGCACGGACAGCGACCACCCGAGGAGCCTGCGCCCATAACGGGGCCGCCGCACCGAGCGTGGCAAGCAGTAATCCCACAAAAAATTTACGGTACATGAGTCACCTCCGGTTAAAGTTAAAGAAATAATTGAATGCGAAGAGCGCATTCGGGCAACGCGGCGCTCTGCTCGCATCAGAAATCCCGCGAAGCACAAAAGCTCGGTAAGCTTGCCCCCACATGCAGCTCAGGGTAGCACGTCGCAGACTTGCAGCGCCATATTGGCGTCCGCCTTGCCCTTGCCTGACACAGCGATGTAAAACCGATTCAGTTCAGGCACCAAAATCGATGTCTTGGCACGAAATCCCGTCGGGACTTCTTGCCTGCCTGTCAGCCACTGCGAAGCAGGCCCGATTGGGGGCCACCTCTCGCCGAGTTGTTCGCGATTGCGTCTTATTTACCAGATCACCTTGAGCGCGAATTGGACTATCCTCGCCCTGGTTGTCGTCGATTTTAACAAGCCCGCACTGTCGTTGCGTTCTCCTGCTTCATCAAAAATATCCGTGTCGTCGGGATTTACGGGCAGCGAAAAGTTCGCGCGATTGAGAATGTTGAAAATCTCGGCTCGGAACTGCACGTTGAAGCTTTCCGAAATCCTTCGGATGGGATTGTTCTTGAAAACCGAGAAATCGAGATTGACTAGGCCCGGTCCCGGTATGATGTTGCGACCGGCGTTACCTCTTAAATTGAAACACTGGGGTGGAGTGCCGATAGCATCCCCGCCAAAGCGTGAGTCCGAGCTGCACAACGGCGCGGGCCCTGTGAAGAATGATGCCGGCGCCGTCGGGATCTCAAAGCACTCGGTCTTGATATAGCCTTTGGGATTGCCGGGATGGATAAGTGACTGGCACCCTGGGCCCGTCAGACGGTTCGGGAAGGCCCATGAATCGCCGTTGCCTAGGAGCAAGGGGTCACCACCGGCGGTCCCGAAAGTCGGAGTGAAAGGTGGGCCGTCGTTTAACTTGAGAATCCCACCGACCTCCCAACCGTTCACAGCCCAACCCACAAATGGAGGGGCGGACTTGCTCGTCGGGAGTTGCCAGCTTGCGTTGATCACCAGGACCCGGCCCATGTTGTAATCGGACAATCCACGGTTCAAACCCATATCGAAATAGTGCTCACTGCCGATCCCATTACCAAACGTATCGCCGGCAATCACTCCTGAGTTATTGTCTATGCTCTTGCCCCAGGTATAGGACCCCTGGACTTGCAAGCCATGACTCATTTTTTTCATCACTCCAATTTGTAGTGCATCATAGGAG
>JBGPXQ010000260.1:0-2547 GCA_041492805.1 Terriglobia bacterium
CCAGCGCCGCGGACCTCACGGCAGCGCAGAAGGATATGACGATTGCGTCGGTGATCACGGACCTCAAGGCGGGCGGCGACAAGGGCAAGTTGACGTGGTTCGCGTCTTGCGGCTTGGAATTCCCCGAAGTGCCCGGCAAGGTGATCGAAATCGTGCCTGGTACGGAATTCATCTTACTTAAGATTGCATTCGTGACGAGCGACGCGGAATTAGACGCAGCGACCACGCCAAACATGGATATGAAAGTTGTTGGACAGCCGGATGCGGCACGTGTGGAGAAAGACGCCGCGATCCACGTTACCGGAACACTGACGGGCTACGATCCCGAACCGGCGTTTTTCCTGCATTGGGACAAAGCCAAGGTGAAAGAAGAAGACCTTCCGAAAGAGAAGACACCTGCGAAGAAGCTGCCGGTGCGTCGCCCACCGGCGAAGAAGCCGGCGACGAAGCCCAGCTAAGATTCTTCGATTCCACCAGATGGAACAAAACGGCTCTCCAGCAATTTCGGAGAGCCGTTTTGATTTCTTGAGAACGCCTCGAGCCGCAGCTAACGCGTGTGGCGGCGGTGACCGTTCGAGTCCAGCTTATAGGCGTCGATCTTGCGGCTGAGCGTGTTGCGGTGAATGCCCAGGACTTCAGCGGCGCGGGACTGGTTGCCGTTCGCGCGGTCCAGCACGCGCTTGATGAAGCGCTTTTCGAATTCGCCAACGGCCTCGTCGAACCGAATTCCGCGCTCTACCATTAGACTGACGAGCCCTTCCAATTGTTCTTTCACGATGGCACTCTCCGCTCGGGAACTTCCTGTGTGAGGGGCCGGCTTGCTAATCCAATTCGCGCCCAGTCAGGATGCGATACGCCTCCCGGTACTTGGCACGAGTGGCGGCAACGATCTCGGGAGGGAGTTCCGGGCCGGGCGGGGTTTTCGGCCATCGCATCCGTTCGAGATAGTCGCGCACAAACTGTTTGTCGAAAGAAGCCTGGGGACCGCCGGGACTGTACTGCGCGGCAGACCAGAAGCGAGAGGAATCGGGCGTGAGAGCCTCGTCGATCCAGATCAAGTTGCCCTGCAGGAGCCCAAATTCGAATTTTGTATCCGCGACGATGACCCCGCGCGGCTCGGCGTAGGCGGCAGCGCGGCCGTAAATCTCCAGGCTGACGTCACGGACTTTCTCGGCAAGTTCCTTACCAATGAGCGAGGCCGCCTGATCGAAAGAAATGTTTTCGTCGTGGCCGGAGGCCGCCTTCGTTGCGGGCGTGAAGATGGGTTCGGGCAAACGATCGGACTCACGAAATCCCGTAGGCAGCGCGATGCCGCAGATTTTCCCGGTCGCCCGATAGTCCTTCCAACCCGAGCCGGAAACGTAGCCGCGGACGACGCATTCGATGGGCAGTGGCTGCGTCTTGCGCACGATCATGGAGCGGCCTGCGAGATCGTCCTTGAACTGATCGAAGGGCGCGGGGAAGTCGGTGGCGCTCAGGACATGATTGGGGATGACGTCCTTCAACAAATGGAACCAGAAGAGAGAGAGTTGCGTGAGGACGCGCCCTTTGTCAGGAATCGGGGTGGGAAGGATGACGTCGAAGGCGGAAAGCCGGTCCGTCGCGATGATCAGCAGCTTGTCGCCGAGATCATAGATATCGCGGACCTTGCCGCGCGCGATGGGCGTCAGGCCAGCGAACTGCGTTTCTCGAATAACGCGCGTTGCAGGACTCGCAGACACGAAACACGTTCCCCCGACAAGGTGAGAAGCATTCTAGCGCAGCGGTACGCGAAGTCAAAGCCGCACGTAGGGGAAACTCTCGGAAAACTCTTTGTAGCGAGAAGCCTCAGTGTGTAAGCAAGGTGGCTAGAGGCAGGCTTTAGGCATTGACCTCATGCATTCTCTTGGCGCGCAGGCCTCCAAAAACATGGATGGTGCGCGTCCCGCTGACGCCTTCACCTCCGTGCGTCACGCCCTTGGGAATCAAGAATTCCTGACCTGCCAGCAACCGGAAGCGGTCCTCGCCAATGATGACTGTGTATTCTCCTTGCACCACAAGCATGTACTCGTCGTATTCGTGGCGGTGGGTTGTGCTCGCCCGGTCCTGAGAACATTTCCAAAAACAAGCCTGACTGCCATCTGCGCCGTCGAAAACATAGCCCTCGATGTCTTTCGTGTGTTGCGATTCGCTCGCAATCTTGTTGATTGGATTCTTCATGAACTCTGGAAAGTCATTCACTTGAACAAGAACCTCCCTTCATGCCGCGGATGCAGCTGCAGCTTGCCGTTTCGGCGCCGGGGCTTCTGATTCTTCCCAGCGGACGCTCACAAGTTTCGAAACGCCGGGCTCCTGCATCGTGACGCCGTAGAGCACGCTGCCCATCTCCATGGTCTTGCGGTTGTGAGTGACGATGATGAACTGCGTCTGGCCGCTCATGTCGCCGATGAGGCGGGTGAAGCGCCCCACGTTGGCTTCGTCGAGCGGCGCGTCCACTTCGTCGAGGATGCAGAACGGGCTCGGCTGATAACGGAAAATGGCGATGAGCAGCGCGAGCGCGGTCATGGC
>JBGPXQ010000001.1:0-25562 GCA_041492805.1 Terriglobia bacterium
ATTATTGCTTATGGCGACCTGGTTGTGGCGACGCCGCGCGCGCGCTTTGCGTTGCCGGAAATTACCATCGGAATGTTTCCTCCGCTCGCTTCCACTATGTTTCCTCACATCATCGGTCCGAAACGCGCACTCGAGCTTGTGCTGACCGGCGAAGCCATCACCGCCGAGCGCGCGCACGACCTGGGGCTGGTGAACCGCCTGGTGCCGGAGGCGCAGCTCCAGACCACAGTGAACGACCTGATCGCCAAGATCACGGCGCAATCCGGCGCCGTGTTGGGCATGGCGAAGAAAGCTGTCATGGGCGGAATGGGACTGTCCCTACGCGATGCCATGCGCAATTCCATGAGTATTTTTCTGAATGAGCTCTACCGCCTGGAAGATTCACAAGAGGGCTTGCGCGCGCTTATTGAAAAGCGCAAGCCGCAGTGGAAGAATCGCTAGGGGGCTTAGCACGCCACGTCTGCCGCGCGGACGATTTGTCATGGATGACCCACGGAATATTCCTCACGGACCTCTCGAGGGCCCCCACGAAGAACCTCAGGAAAGGGCATCCGAGCCTGCGTCCGGCCAGGTTCCGGAATCTGCGCTCGAACCTGTAAGATTTGTTGCCAGCGTTGTCCCGGATTGGACGGCGCTGCAGCCCGCCGCTCCAAGCGTTGAAGAGGTGTCGCGGAAGCGCAGCCTGCGCCACAACCTCTTGCTGTTGTTCTCCCTCACTCTGGCCGCCTTTGTGCTGACGGCGTGGATTCTCGTTCGCGTGGATTCGCCCTTCAGCATCTTCTCGACCGGCCCGCAGGAGATCGTGCGGGCGCAGCTCCGCGCGCTTGATCGCGGCCAACTCCGTCCAGCTTACGATATGTTCTCCGCGCGCTACCGAGAGCAGGTTTCCTTCGACGTATGGCATAAATTGATCGTCACGCACTGGAGGATGTTCCATGCGGAGGTGCTGCGCGCCGGAGAACCGGCGCAAACCGGTCCGGTTGTGTCGCTCGATATCCATCTGCGCGGCTCTGATGAAAAAGAGTACCGCGCGCGATTCACACTGATCCGACTCGCAGGCCGCTGGTGGATCGATGATGTGCACTGGACGGAAGAGGCCGACGAACAGAACACCGTTCGAACGTAACGCACCGAGTTGACACCACGCGACCTGCGACATAGACTGCGTCTCGACAATGAGCAGGCATGGGAAGCGGGGAAGGCCGTGAGAATCGGCCACGGTCCCGCCACTGTGATCGGCGAAACGCCGTAAGTCAGGACACCCTCCCACGCCGTTGCAGCTGACACTCTTCGCGAGAAAGGGTGTGGCGTCCAGCCCCGCTTTCTCGCGGGGTTTTTTTATTGCCGGGAATCGAACCGATGGAATTCGAATCAAGCCGGGATCTCACGAACCGCGCGGAAGCAAACTTCGCGAAGACGCGTCTGGCTGCGCCAGGCCGATGGGTGATGCTGCTCATATTCTTTTTGTTCGACGCAGCGCTCCCGGCACAAACGCGAATTGCACAAGGTGCAGCCCAGTCTCCTGCTAACGCACCTGCCTCTCATCTATTCACCGATGAGATCGGCCGCCGGGTGGAAGTGCCGGCGGCCGTGGAGCACATCGTTTCTCTTGCGCCGAACCTCACGGAAATTGTTTTTGCTTTGGGCAAAGGTGATCACCTGGCCGGCGACACGGACTTTTGTGATTATCCGGCCGAGGCCGCGCAGAAGCCGCGCGTGGGCGGTCCCGTGAATCCAAATCTCGAGGAGATCGTGGCGCTCACGCCGGACCTGATTCTAGCGACGAGGGCCATCAATCGCCGTGAAACCGTGGAAGCGCTGGCGCGAATCGGCTTGCCCGTGTACGTCACCGATCCTCATTCGGTGGATGAAATGATCACTTCCGTGGAACACGTCGGTGAAGTTTTGCATGCTGAAAAAGCCGCCGCGGCGCTGGTGGGAGACCTTCGCGAGCGGCTTTCTTATCTCGACAGGCGCATTGCCGCCACTGCACCGCGCCGCGTGCTCTTCGTCGTGTGGACCGACCCGCTGATCTCCGTTGGCAGCGGCACGTTTATTGCCGACGCGCTACACCGCGCCGGGGCGCGCTCCGTTGTGGACACGGCGGCCGAATGGCCTCGCCTCAATCTCGAAGAAATCATACGCCTTCAGCCGGAGGTTCTTGTCTTTGCGAGCGCGCACGCGGGAGACACGCAGCATGACATCGATGCGCTGCGAACACGGCCGGGCTGGCGGGACCTGGACGCGCTGCGCCGCGGGAAGATCGTCGTCATCAGTGACGCCATCAATCGCCCCGCGCCGCGCATGGTGGATGCCGTCGAACAACTGGCACACGCACTTCATCCCGATTCGTTTGGACGTGGCGGATCACCGGCGAACGCCGCACACATTGCAGAGGAGGCCTGCGCGTGCGCCCGCTGACAATGAAGCGATTGCTCTGGACCTGCGGCGCGCTGGCAGGCGTGTTGCTTGCCTGCGTGGTCCTCGCGCTCAAATTGGGCGCCGTGCCGATCTCTGTGACAGACCTCGTGTTGAATCTCGGCCGCATCGCCATCGGGCGGAGCGACGAGCTTCCCACCGAATACCGCCTCATCGTTTTTGACCTCCGCCTGCCGCGCATTCTGCTGGGTATCATGGTAGGCGCGGCGCTTTCTGTCTCGGGAGCGAGCTTCCAGGCGCTGCTGCGCAATCCGCTGGCCGACCCATTCGTCCTTGGGGTTTCGAGCGGAGCGGCGTTGGGGTCGATTCTGGCGTTGATTGTTGCACCGCAGTTTGCGCTGCTCACGCCCCTGGGCGCATTCTTAGGTGCCGGCGCGACGATTGCTGCGGTTTATTATCTGGGCCGCCGCGAAGGACAGCTCGACAGCACGACGTTGCTGCTCGGCGGCATTATCTGCGCGTCATTTCTTTCGGCGATCATTATGTTCCTGATGACGACCCTCGCGGGGCGCGACCTGCGGGGCATGGTCTTCTGGCTGATGGGCGACCTCTCGACGCCGGTCCCGGCCGGCCTCCGCTGGATCTTCACTGCCGGATTGCTCGCTGCCATTGGCGCGATCTACACCACCGCCGCCGACTTGAACCTGCTGCTCACCGGCGAGCGTGAGGCGATTCACCTGGGCGTGGACGTGACGCGCGTGAAGCTGGTCGTGTACGTTTCGGCGTCGCTGCTGACGGCCCTGGCCGTCTCCGTCAGTGGGGCCATCGGCTACGTCGGCCTGCTCGTGCCGCACGCGGTGAGACTGTTGTTCGGATCGGATTACCGCCTGCTGATTCCGGCTTCGGCGCTGGGTGGCGCGATCGCTATCGTGGTGGCCGATATGTTGGCGCGCACCGTCGTCGCACCCACGGAATTGCCGGTGGGCGCCATGACGGCAATGGCCGGCGCGCCTGTATTCATATATTTGCTCCGACGGGGACTGCGGTGAGCATCCCGGAAACTTCAGCGCAAGCCCTCGGCAGCCACGACCGTGCGCCGAAGGCCGCAATGACCGTGCGCCTCAACGTCGAGCAGGCAAGCTTTGCGTATGCGGCGAGCGCGCGATCCGCGCCGACATTCACACTCGGCGCGACGAGCTTTCAGGCGCACGAGCGCGAACTGATCGCCATCCTCGGTCCGAATGCCAGTGGCAAGTCGACGTTGTTGCGCCTGATTTCGGGAACCATTGCGCCTCTTTCCGGGCGCGTCGAACTCGATGGCCATGAAACTAGCCGGCTCGACTCGCGGACTCGCGCGCAGCGCATCGCCGTGGTGCACCAGGAAAGCCCCATCATCTATCCGGCGCTGGCCGGGGATTTTGTCCTGCAAGGACGCCACCCGTACGGCCGAGCGTTGCGCCTCGCGAGCCAGGAAGACATCGCGATCGCGCGCAATGCGCTCGCGCAGGTTGGTGCGGAGCACCTCGCGCACCGGACGATCGGGGAACTTTCGGGCGGCGAAAAACAGCGCGTCATCCTGGCGAGGGCGTTGGCGCAGCAGCCGCGGCTGGTTCTGCTCGACGAGCCCACGCTGCATCTCGACATCGGGGCGCAAGTAGAATTGCTCGAACGCTTGCGGCAACTGGCCGAAGAGAATAAGTACGCCGTTGTAGTCGTGACGCATGAGCTCGCGCTCGTCGCGGAATTCGCCGATCACGTCGTGTTGCTGCACCACGGCACATGTCTGCGCGTCGGGCCGCCCGCCGCCGTCTACCAGCGGGAGTTACTCGAGCAGGTCTTCGAAGCGCCGCTCGAAGTCGAGTTGGGCCCCGCGGGGCGGCCACGCGTGAATTTGCGTGCGCGGCGCAGCGAAGATGCGACGTAGAGCTGCAACATAGAGTCGCAACTTAGAATAGCAATGCGCGGCGCGCGTTTTCTTGAGCGCTCCGCGAGATCGTTCACCCGGAGGATTGCAATGTCCCGGCCAGACCGGGACGCCGTAGTCCCCCGCCACATCCACCGCAGACTCCGTGCCGGGAAGACGGTGAAAGCCCGTCGCCGACGCGCGACTGTAAGGCGGAGTAGTTCCGCGCGAGCCACTGCCCTGAACGCCGGGGCGGGAAGGCTGCGCGGCGCAGTGCCGCCGAGCCAGGAGACCGACGGAGTCCGCAGCCGCGAAAGCCGGAAACGATCCCGGACACGCGGACAACCTTTACCTCCCGCGCGAGACGGGAGAGGGAGGATCCTCATGAAGACTTCCGTTCGTGTTTTACCTTTTCTTTTCTCCGTCGTTTCTCTGAGCTTGTTTTCCTTAGCGCCGCCAATTGCTGCACGGACACAATCCACCGGCACGATCACCGGCACGATCACCGATCCGCGCGGCGCGTCCATCGCCGGCGCGCAAATCATCTTTGAACAAATTCCATCCGCAGGTGAGACGGAGCGCACCTATTCCGCAGGTGACGGCCGCTTTGCACTCACCCTCCCATCGGGCCGCTATCGCGTCGTGATTTCGCGCGATTCCTTTGCGCAGGTCGTTCAGGAGATCGCAATTGCCGCGGGAGAAACGCGCGAATGGAATGTCCGCATGTCGCTCGAGCCGCTCTCTGCGAAAGTGGTCGTCACCGCGCAGACTATTCCGCTCGACGCCGGTTCGGCTCCCGCGCCGGTCACAATTCTCACGCGGGAAGACATCGAACGGCGCGGCACGACGTCGCTGCCCGACCTGCTCGCCACGCAGCCCGGCTTCAGTCTGGGGCGCACGGGCCCCGAAGGCGGCTCGGCCTCGCTGTTCCTCGACGGCGGCAACTCGAATTACACCAAGGTGCTTGTAGACGGCACGCCAGCTAACAGCCCTGGCGGCCTCATCGATTTCTCCAACTTTACGCTCGACAACATCGAGAAAATTGAAGTGGTCCACGGGGCGGAAAGCGCGCTCTACGGCTCAGACGCGATGGACGGAGTGATTCAGATTTTCACGCATCGCGGGACGACACGCATACCCGAGTTCACGGCTTTCGCCGAAGGAGGGAATTTCGCGACGGGCCGCGGCGGCGCGGAGCTTTCCGGCCTGCTGGGCCGCTTCGATTATTCGGCTGCCGCCTCTGATGTCGAGACTGCCGGCCAGGGCCCGAACGATACCTTCCGGAATCGATCGCTTTCCGGCAACTTCGGCTGGCGTTTTTCAGAGACCGCGCGCGTAAGTCTCGTCCTTCGGGACAACGTTAGCGCCGCAGGCACGCCCGGTCAAACGCTCCTCCAGCCGCCTAATCTCGAGAATAGTATCGCCCTGCACAATTTCAACGCGAGCCTTCGGGCTGATTTCACATCAGGCGCGCACTGGCGCCACCAGTTGAGTGGCACCGAATCCTACAATCGCGAACTCAATATCGATCCATTTTTCCCCACCTTCTATCAATTTAACCGCTCGAGCTTCGCGGGACAGTCGACATATCTGAGCAAGGGATTCGGCGTCACCGCTGGGTACGAGTACGAAGTCGAAAACGGATTCATCAGCTTCATCGGCCTGCACGTGCGGCGCAACAACCAAGCAGGCTTCCTTGACGCGCGGTGGCAGCCCATTGCGCGGCTGACGTTGAGCGCCGGCGCACGCGCCGAAGATAACGCCAACTTCGGCACGCGCGTCGTGCCACGCGCGGGCGTCGCCTACACGTTGCGCATGGCTCGAGGCGCCTTGGGCGACACGCGCCTCCGCGCCACCTACGGCCAGGGGATTGTGGAGCCAAGGTTCGATCAATCCTTCGGTACAGACATCTGTTTTCCCGGCAATCTCAATCTGCTTCCCGAACAGAGCCGGACCGTACATGCAGGAGTCGAGCAAAAACTCGCTTCGGATCGCCTGCGCGTCACGGCGGACTACTTCGACAACCGCTTCCGAAACATCATCAGCTTCCAGTCAGTCTCGCCGACCGCCGGCTGCTCATTTGCGGGCACGTATTTCAACACCAACCTGGCGCGCGCGCGCGGTGCAAACTTTTCCGGTGAAGCGCGCCTCACGCACTGGCTCAGCGTGGGCGCAAATTACACGTACGATTCCACGCGCACTCTCTCCGCACCCGATAATTCCGATCCCAACTACATTATCGGTAGCCGCCTGTTACGCCGCCCCGTGAACTCCGGAAACGTCGCTTTGAATGCGTCGTTCCGGAGGATGAACTGGAATCTCAACGGATATTTCACCGGCCAGCGCGCCGATTACAATTTCCCCGGCCAGATTATAAACCCCGGCTTCGCGCGGTTCGATCTTGCAGCCTCGTACAACGTCTCTCACGGCGTCAGCTTCTACAGCCGCATTGCGAACCTCGCCGATAGACAATATCAGGAGGTGTTTGGCTACCCCGCTCTGGGGCGCGAATTTCGCATCGGCGTGAAGTACACCACGCGGCGTGAATGAGGGGCACATGCCGGAAGACGTTCTGTTCTCCTGGAGCAGCGGAAAAGACAGCGCGATGGCGCTTCATGCTCTGCAGTCGGCGCAAAGCTTTTGCGTCACTGCTCTGCTCACGACCGTCACCGAGGAATACGATCGCATCAGCATGCACGGCGTGCGCCGCGTACTGCTCGAGCGGCAGGCCGAGTCACTCGGCCTGCCGCTTCATGCGGTCCTGATCCCTCCCCACTGCATCAATGCCACCTATGAAGCACGAATGAAGGAAGCCCTGACCGAACATCTCGCGCGCGGCGTGCAGCGAGTGGCCTTCGGTGACATTTTCCTGGAAGACCTGCGTGTTTATCGCGAGCGGAATCTCGCGCAGCTCGGGATGGAGGCCGTGTTCCCTATCTGGAAGCGCGACACGCGCGAACTCGCCCGCAATTTTCTGCGCCTGGGTTTCCGCGCGATTGCGGTTTGCATTGATCCTCGTGTTCTCGACCTGTCATTCGCCGGGCGCGTCCTCGACCCTTCGTTCTTCGCCGAGTTGCCGCCGGGTGTCGATCCCTGCGGAGAAAACGGCGAATTCCACACATTCGTTTTCGACGGCCCCGTCTTTCGGACACCGATTCGCTTCGTCACCGGCGAACGAGTGCTACGTGACGGATTCTGGTTCTGCGATTTATTGGCGGACTGAGCGGGTTGGCGCTACATGCCAATTTGCCTTCTGCCGCTTGCGCTGTCGCCCCGCAGCTCTCCGCGCACCTCCTTGCCGGATGGTATAATCTGCACCTCTTATGGCGAAGCTGGCACAAGATGCGGCGGGGATTCCGCCGGAGATCCTGGCGAGTTATGAGCCGGTCATCGGGCTCGAAGTGCACGTGCAACTGAAGACCGCGACCAAGGCCTTCTGTGCCTGCTCGGCCCGCTTCGGCGATCCGCCGAACACCAATACGTGTCCCGTATGCCTCGGCTTGCCCGGGGCGCTGCCGGTGCTGAACCGCCGCGCCGCCGAGCTGGGGATCCGCGCTGCCCTCGCGCTGCATTTGAACGTGCAAGAAAGCTCGCGCTTCGCCCGGAAAAACTATTTCTATCCCGACCTGCCGAAGGGCTATCAGATTTCGATGTATGAATTGCCGCTTGCTACCGGCGGATGGCTCGAGATCGAGCACGACGGCCAAACCAAGCGGATCGGCATCACGCGGCTGCATCTCGAGGACGACGCCGCAAAAAATCTGCACGAAGGATTTTCGGACTCGGCTGAAAAGAGCTATGTGGATTACAACCGTGGCGGCACACCGCTGGCTGAAATCGTTTCCGAACCTGACCTGCGCTCTCCGACCGAGGCCTACGCCTATCTGACAGCGCTCAAGCAGGTACTGCTCTATACCGAAGTGAGCGACTGCAACATGGAAGAAGGCTCGCTGCGCTGCGACGCCAACGTCAGCGTGCGCCGCCGCGGCGCCGAACAATTCGGCACAAAAGCAGAAGTGAAAAACCTCAATTCCTTCCGCTACCTGCAACGCGCACTCGAGTACGAGATCGAGCGTCAAATCTCGATGCTTGAATCCGGCGGCAAGATCGCGCAGGAAACGCGTCTGTGGAATGTCGCGGCGGGACGCACGGAGCCGATGCGCTCGAAGGAATTTGCGCACGACTACCGCTATTTTCCCGAACCCGACTTGCTCCCGGTGCGGGTGAGCACCGCATGGCGTGACGAAATCGCTAGCACGATGCCCGAACTGCCGGAAGCGAAACGCAAACGATTCGTCCGCGATTTCAGAATTACTCCGTATGACGCCGAGGTGCTCACAGCGACGCGCGCGCTTGCCGATTACTTTGAAGGTGTGGTCCGCGCCGGCGCTCCAGCCAAGCCCGGCGCGAATTGGATCCAGGTCGAGTTGCTGCGCCAGTTGAACGACGCAGGAAAGGAAATCGCGGAAAGCCCTCTGTCGCCTGCCGGCCTTGCGGCGCTGGTCACCAAGGTCGAGAGCGGCGAAATTAACGCCGCAACGGGCAAGAAAGTGTTCGCGTGGATGTTTGAAACGGGGAAGCCCGCATCTGAGATCATCGCGGCCGAGGGCTTCAGCCAGATCAGCGATACGGGAGAGATTGAACGCTGGTGCCGCGAAGTGATCGAGAAAAATCCCGACAACGCGGCGAAATTCCGTGAAGGCAACGAAGGTGTTTTCAAGTTTTTCATCGGCCAGGTAATGCGCGCTTCACGCGGCCAGGCCAATCCTCAAACCGTGAACGATACGTTGAAACGCCTGCTCTCCTGAGCATAAGGCCGAAGGAGCATTTCCATGCTGAAGGAAGGTGATCCAGCACCGCCATTCCGCCTCAAGGCCGACGACGGCAGCGAGATCTCGCTGGCCGGCCTGCGCGGCAAGCATGTGGCGCTGTATTTTTATCCCAAGGCGAGCACGCCGGGATGCACGACCGAAGCCATCGAGTTTCGAGAAGTGAAGCAGCAATTCGACAGGCTCAATGCCGTGATTCTCGGCTGCAGCGCCGATTCGGTGGAGGCGCAAGCGAAATTCAAGGCCAAGCAGAAGCTGAATTTTCCTCTGCTCAGCGATCCCGACTTCACCGTCATCGAAGCTTACGGCGCGCGCCGCATGAAGAGTTTTCTTGGCAAATCGTTTCTCGGAATCGTGCGCAGCACAATCCTGATCGGCCCTGATGGAAAAGTGGAAAAAGTTTGGGAATCCGCCAAATCCAAGGGGCATGCCGCAGAAGTGGTGGAAGCGCTAAGAACCCTTCAGTAGAGTCGCATCTCTTGTGCGTGGTTCCAGAGACCTCTGGAAGATATCATTCTTCGGTCCCGCCAAACGCGGAACCGAAGAATGACGAAGACTTGCAGCACTCTTGAACTACTTGACCGTCACGGCAGCTTTTGTCGCAAACTTGATTTTTGTTTCAGCGGGGAATTCGATGTCCTTTTTCCCGGTGGCCGCGGTTCCTGCAGTCCCGGCGCCGGCGCCAACGGCGGTGCCGATCGCCGCGCCTTTACCGCCACCGGCAATCGCACCGATGATCGCACCCGCGGCAGCTCCGCCTCCAATCCCGATGGCGTCGCGTTTTGCTTTGGACTTCTCGGTTTCTCCCCACAAGTCTGTCCGAACCGGAACCGTCTTGCCGTTCACAACCACGGAATCCAATCTGACGTAAAGCTTCGCCGGTGTGCTCAACCGGCCAGACGCTTGCACACTCGCCACGGACAATTTCGCCTTCGAGTCCTTCGGAATGGCCGTCTTGCCATTGACGACGACATTCTGCGAAATGCTGCCACTCAATACCTGGCCGGCTTTTGCGTCTTTGGAGCTCACTGACTGATCCAGCGTCACGTAAACCGCGGTATTAGCAGGCACGGTTTGTGCGAGAACTGGTATTGCGACCGCCACCATCACAGATGCTGCGACTACTGTCATCATCCACTTCTTCATACTTTTTTCCTCCGATGTAAGCTTGGGCTGTGATCCTAATTGTAGCAGTACAAGTTTGCAGGATTGAGGCGCGCAGCTCAAAGAGTTGCTAGGAATGCACCATCGTGCTCTTCGATCAGGAGGTTATCGATCAGACGAGTTGTGCCGAACCGCGCGGCCAGCAGTGCGAGGCAGGTACGGCGCAATCGCGTCACCGGCTCGAGTGTTTCCGCGTCCACCAGCTCCACATAATCCAGCTGCGCCAGCGGCTCGCCTCTGATGATCTCGCGCATCGCGGCGGTGAGCCGGAGTGCGTCGCGCTCGCCACGTTCGATTGCGCGTCGCGCACCATCGAGCGCGCGGTGAAGCACCGTCGCGGCCCGCCTCTCGCCGGGATTGAGGTACGCATTGCGCGACGCCATCGCCAGGCCGTCCGGCTCTCGCACGATGGGACACACGATAATTTCGGAGTCCAGATGCAAATCGCGCGCCATCTGCCGGACCAACCGCGCTTGTTGCGCGTCCTTGCGGCCGAAAAATGCCTTCTGCGGCTGCACGATCTCGAGCAATTTCAGTACGACCGTCGTGACGCCGCGAAAATGCCCGGGCCGCACGCGCCCTTCCAGCCGATCGGAGAGCCCGTCCACGTTTACCCAAGTGCGAAATCCCTGCGGATACATCTCCCCGGCATCGGGGGCAAATAGATAGCCGACGCCCGCTTCTTCGAGGCGCATGCGGTCTGCTTCGAGCGTGTGGGGATATTTCTGGAAGTCTTCGCCGGCACCGAACTGCGCGGGATTCACAAAAATGGAAGCGATGATGGGACGGCAGTCGGCCATCGCCGCGCGCACGAGCGACATGTGACCCTCGTGCAGCGCGCCCATCGTGGGCACGAAGCCAACCGGACGCCCTTCGGCGCGCGCCTGGCGCGCCACCTGCTTCATCCATTCTATGGTGTGGATCGTCTCCAACTTATTTGTGGTGTTTGAGGGATTCACGCGCTCGCCGCGGCGGCTTGTTCGCGATAGAACGCGATCAGGTCTGTCGAGACTGCCTTCGCGCCCAATTGCCGCAACAGTGTGACGACCTGCCCCCGGTGATACGAGGCGTGGTTCGAGAGTTGGTGCAAGGTCTGCCACAGCGGGTTCGAAAATTCTTCACCTGCGACGTTCTTGTAATGGATCACGCGCTCCAAGTCCGATGGCGTGAGCTTCGTCACGTAATCTAGATAATAGCGATCCATTTCTTCCAGCTTCGCACGCATGGCCGCAAGATTTGGAAACGCGGTCCCAGTGGGGAGACCGGAAGGCGAGCGGCCGGAGATGCGCTCATTCCATATCCATTCAGCGCCATACAGGTGCGCGAGCGTGTCCCGCACGGACCGGAAACTCGAGCCCAGGTCACGCGTGAATTGTTCGTTCGTGAGCGCGGAGCAAGTGTCGAGCGTCCGGCGGTCGGCCCACTGGTTGTACTGGAACAACAGATGTAGCACCTCAGGTGTCAACATGAAAGTCCTCCCACGGAGATTCTAGCGCATGTCGCCGGATGCGCGCAGTTAGAGGCGGCGCGGAGACGGCGCGGCGCGATGTTCCACAGGGAGGTGGTAAGACTCCTCGTCCGAAGGGAAGCGTCCCTGCTGAACGTCGCGGCAATATTCGGCGGCCGCGCGGGAGATCATTTCTCCAACATCCGCGTAGCGCCGCACGAATTTCGGTGTGTGGCCGAAGCTCAGGCCCAGCAGATCGTTGATCACCAGAACCTGGCCGTCGCAATCCGGTCCCGCACCAATGCCGATCGTGGGAATTCGCAGCTCGGCTGTAATTCGTGCTGCGAGTTCCCGCGGAATCGATTCCAGAACGATGGCAAACGCGCCCGCCGCTTCCACTGCTCGCGCATCACGCAACAGTTGGTCGCCCGCTTCTTCCGTCTTGCCCTGCACACGGAAGCCTCCGAACGCGTTGACCGACTGCGGCGTCAGACCGATGTGCCCCATGACGGGAATTTCCGCTTCCACCAGTCGCGCGATCAGCTCCATGCGCCGCTCGCCGCCCTCGATCTTGACGGCTTCCGCACCGGCTTCCTTCACGAAGCGAACGGCGTGGCGCACGGCTTCCATGGGGTCATCGTGGTAACTCCCATAAGGCATGTCCGCCACGAGCAAAGCGCGCTGCGTGCCGCGCCGCACCGCGCGCGTGTGGTGCAGCATTTCTTCGAGCGTGACCGGCAGCGTGCTTTCATACCCGAGCACAACCATGGCCAGCGAATCGCCCACGAGCATAACGTCCACGCCGGCTTCATCAAGCAACCGCGCAGTCGGATAGTCATACGCCGTAAGGCACGTAATCTTAGCCTGCGAAGAATTCTGTGAGGAATGAGCAGACTTACGCTCAAGGATGCTCGGCACGGTAACCTTCCCGTTGCCGGCAGAAGGAACAACGCTCATAACTGCCTCCGGTGCCGCTCCCTGATTTAAGGATACAGCCCACTATTTACAACTGTACCAGAACCACGCCCCACGAGCTAGGGGCAGATGGAAGTTCAGTTTACGTAGAATGATTGATAATCGAAGGGCTATGCTCGGCGCGCCTTCCCGAGCTGCCCGGCGGGTATGCCCGCGGTACAGATGCCTGATTCGGCGCATTCCTATGGAGGTGCTGTGGATTTTTCGTGTCTGAGACGCTTACAATTAATAGTTCGGGGTTAGTCCCCAGCCATGCCGACAGCCTGCAGCGAACACGGGTGTAAGGGACAGGTGCCGCAGTCGCTCGAACCTGCGCATCTCTGCCTGCTGCATTTCACGCTGCAGATCGAAAAGGCCTGTGCGGAAATGCGCCGCGAAACCGTTTACGGCAAGACGCCCCATGCGCGCCAGGTGGAGATTATTCACTTCATCGCGGAGCATGGTGAAATGCTAGCGCGTGCGTCGACCAGCGGTTTGCATCTGGCCGACGAAATGAAGGCACGCATCCTCAATACGTTCCTCACGCTCATGAACCTGCGCGAAAATCTCGACCGCGCCGCCCTCCGCCAACCCATCGGCCGCACCAGCGGGTAGTGACTCCAGTAATCAAACGCCCTCTGAGGTAACATGATTCCCGCAACAATTGTTTGGCGGGCTCCACGCTTCACTTGAAGCGTTCAGCGTAAAAGTAGAGCCCGCACCCGTTCTTGTTGCGGAGGTTTTTGCGTGAAGCGCCATCCGAGCTTGCACCCGTTGAGCCAGCACCATCACTTTGCCCTGATTCAAGCCCTTGAGATGCGACGCGCATCCGAAGCTCCGAAGGAGAAACGCCATGCGGCGGTCGAGCGGCAGGCGGAAAAATTCGTCGCGTTCTGGCACAAGACCGGCATCGTTCATTTTCGCGAAGAGGAAGAAGTCCTGCTCCCCGCCTATGCGCGCCACACGCGGCTCGATCAGGACGCTGGAGTCATGCGCCTGCTCGCCGATCATGCGGAGATTCGCAGTGTCGTGCAGGATTTTGAGCAGCGGGGCGCGAAGAAACTACCGATCGAGGTTGAGGCGATGGCCCGCCTCGCGAAGCTTCTCCACGATCACGTGCGCTTGGAGGAAAACGACGTGTTTCCACGGATCGAGCGCGTGCTCGGCGAAGAACACCTGAACGCGATGGGCCGCGGGCTCACTCGCTTACATGCCAGGAAGGAAATCTGCGACATTTGAAACCTGGGGCGTGATGCTTCATGCGCCTGTTCAAGTACCAATGTAGCGCGCGTACAGCGACCTCGCGACGCTCGTGTCACGAGTTCCCTTGATGATGGCGCGGCCGTCGGCAAACACCGTCATTTCGTAGGGCGGCACGCGGAAGCGCAACAGAAAGCCATTTTCGCGCACCTCGGCAACGGTCGGCGCGAGGCGCCGGCCCAGCGCGGCAAGGTCGAGCTGCCGCCGACGCTCATGAATCTGCACCGAATCGCGTCCGCACATGGTCAGGCGAGGCTGCGCCTCACCTTCCAAATAGCGGAAGTCGCGACGCACACAAGCGCGGCACTCGAGATTTCGTGCCACACGCACGGATTGAAACCGCCCGGACCAAACGTCAAAAGAAACCAGACGCCCGCCTGCCGATTCCGTCTTGCCGAGGAGCAACTTGATCGCTTCAGCTGCTTCGATGGAGGCAATCACGCCGGCGGCAGCGCCGAGCACACCGGCCGTATCGCAGGTGTTTTCGGCGCCCGCGGCTTGCGGCCCGTCATCTTTTCCGGATGGGTTGCCGGATTCCAAAGCGCATGCGAGGCAAGCCGTCTGGCCCGGCCGCACCGTGAGCGTCACACCGTAGCTCGCGACTACGGCAGCATAAATCCAAGGCACGTCCAGGCGGATCGCAGCGTCGTTCAGCAGAAATCGCGTTTCGAAGTTGTCGGTGCCGTCGAGAATGAGAGGAAAACCACACAATAACTCTTCGGCGTTTTTCGGTCCGAGGTCTGCCACGATGCCTTCGACCGCGACCCCGGAATTGATTGCGCGCAGACGGCGTTCGGCTGCGACGGCTTTTGGCAGCGCCTCACGGGCATCGGATTCTTCGAATAGCGTTTGCCGCTGCAGGTTCGAAGGCTCGACGAAATCGCGGTCCACAATCCGCAGCTTACCGACGCCTGCGCGCACCAGCAGATTCGCCAGCGCCGTACCCAGCGCGCCGCATCCAACCAGCACAGCCGAGGATTCGAGCAGCCGCTCTTGTCCCCCCTCGCCGATTTCAGTGAAGAGGATCTGCCGCGAATACCGCTCGTAAAGTTTCGAATCCATGTCGTCGCGCCGTTCGGGTGCGGGCTCCGCTTGGAGCCCGCCAGAATATTGTTGCAACGCTCCATGATAGCGCCTGCGAAGCGCTCGGGGGGGAGTGAGTGACATTTTCTACCCGCCAGGGAGATTTCGCGCCGGTCAGGCAACTCGGCTGTGCTACGCTAGTCTCGTTGTGAAAAATGATGCCGAGCGATCAACGTCCCTTCATACGGATCGCCATTTGGCTGCCGGCGATCTATTTATTTTGCGCAGGATTCGCCTCCGCGCAGAGCGGCCCCTCCGGTGAACCGCCGCGCGTCGTTGCCGTGCGCGTGGTCACCGAATCCGGCTCGGTGCTTGAACAGGATCCTCCCCAGCTAGCAGTCCGGACCGGCCAACCATTTTCTATGGATGCCGAGAGCACAAGCCTGCGAGACCTGTTCCGCACGGGCCGATATGCGGATCTGCGCGCCGAGTTGACGGACGTTCCGGGCGGCGTGCGTCTGGATTTCGTGGTCCGCCAGAACCTATACATCAATCGGGTGCAAATTGTGGGATTGCGCGAGCCGCCCGGCGAATCGCTGGCGCTTTCCGCGCTGCGGCTGAACCTGGGCGACATATTCCGGGAGAGCGACATGAAGGAGGCGCTGGACCGGCTTCGGCAGACGCTCGAGGATGACGGGCAGTATCAGTCCAGGATCGAATACAAGGCAACGCCACACCCTGACACGCTCCAAGTAAACATTTTGGTGCGTGTAACCCCGGGTGCACGGGCGCGGATCGGCGTCATCACGATTCAAAACCAGACCGAATTCCCTGAGGCAGAGCTTCTCGGCCAGCTGAGGCTCACACGAGGACGCGAGATCACTTCCGATCGTCTGAATCGCGGCGCCGATCGCGCGCGAAAGTGGCTGGCGAAGAAGGACTATCTTGGCGCGCGCGTCACGCTGCATCGCGGCGCCTACGACACGAACACGAATGTTGTGCCGCTCGAGGCCACGTTTTTTGCGGGGTTGGAGGTCCGCGTGACGGTCGAAGGGGCGAAGGTTCCCACGGGCACGCTGCGCAAATTGGTGCCCATCTACCAGGAAGGCGCCGTCGACGAAGACCTTCTCCAAGAAGGCCGGCGGGGATTGCGCGAGTGGTTCGAACGCGCCGGCTATTTTGATGCGCAAGTAAGTTATACGACGTCGGAATCAGCCGCGGAAAAATCGGCAAATGCGTCGCGTAACGCTGCCAGGGTCGTCACCTACCATGTGGACCGCGGCGATCACCATCGCCTGGTGGGAGTGGCATTTTCGGGCAATAAGTATTTCAGCTCGGAGCTTCTAACCGGCCGATTGAAAATACAACCCGCCGCATACGCGTCTCCTGGGCGGTATTCGACGACATTGCTGCAGGACGACGTGGCTTCGATCCGCACCCTCTACGATGCAAACGGATTCCATGAAGCCGACGTACACAGTCAGCTCGTCGATGATTACCAGGGTCATCAGGGCGATTTGTATGTCCGGTTTGAAATCAAAGAGGGCCAGCAAACCCGGGTCGCGGACCTGAACATCGAAGGGAATCAGCAACTCACCAAGGATGAGCTGCTTGGCGTGACTGGTTCCACGCAGGGCCAGCCCTATTCTGACTTCAACATTTCTTCCGATCGCGACAATATACTTGCGCTCTATTACGATCAGGGATTCTCGGAGGCGCGCTTTTCTGCAGACGTAGAAAAGGTGCCGCAGTCAGACCCAGGTGAGGCCCCGCGCGTGCGGCTGACGTATCACATCACCGAAGGACGCCAGGTCCTGGTCGCGCGCGTGCTCCTCGCTGGCTACGAACACACGCGCCCGGGCGTGATTTCCCGCCAAGTGGGGATTCGCGCGGGCGAACCGTTAAGCGAAGGTGCTGTGGTTGAAACGCAAAGGAAGCTTTACAACTTAGGAATTTTCAGCCGGGTTTCAATCGCGCCGCAGAACCCCGAGGGAAACATTACCCAGAAAACAGTGGTGGTGATGGTAGACGAAGCCAAACGCTACACCGTGGCGTACGGCCTCGGCTTCGAAGCGCAGCGCCTGGGTAGTGGCGCTGCAGGCACCACATTCAGCGCTGCCCCACGCGGCACCCTGGAAATTACCAAGGCGAATCTCACCGGACGCGCAGACTCACTCTCCCTAAAGGTACGAGCGAGCACGATTCAAGGCCGGGCGCTGCTGGCCTACACGGCGCCTAACTACTTCACCTCGCCCAATTTCAGTCTCCAGCTCACAGCTTTCTTTGAGAAGGCCCGCAATATTCAGACGTTCACTTCCAGACGCTACCAGGCGTCGTTGCAGCTCGCCGAACGGTTGTCGAATACCAGCTCGCTCCTCTACCGGTATTCGTACCGCAAAGTAAATACAACCATTAATGGGAATTCCATTTCGTTGGAGCAGCTTTCGCTCTTCAACCAGAATACGCACATTGCCGAATTCGGCGTGAGCTGGCTCCGCGATCGCCGAAACAATCCCGCCGATGCGAGCCGCGGAGATTTCGAGAATATCGACGTCAGCCTGGCGGTGAAACCGGTGGGCTCGGCGGTCAATTTCTTGCGAGTCTTCCTGCAGAATTCCACCTATCACCCCATCGGTCGCTGGCTCGTGTTTGCGCGCTCGGTCCGTTTTGGCGTACAGACGCCCTATGGTAACTCGCTCTCCACCGATATCCCTCTTCCCGAGCGGTTCTTCGCCGGTGGTGGCACTTCATTGCGCGGTTTTGCGCTCAATCAAGCCGGACCGCGTGATCCGCTTACTGGATTTCCGATTGGCGGACAGGCGCTTCTGGTTTTCAATCAGGATTTGCGTTTCCCGATGCACCTGCCTCTGATCGGCAACCGTTTGGGCGGCGCCGTCTTCTACGATGCCGGGAACGTGTTCCCAAGTGTTAGAACAATCTCTCTGCGCACGGCGCCTCCTCCTCCCACATTTGATCCGAACAATCTGAATGAACCGAACTATTTCTCGCACACCGTTGGGTTTGAGTTTCGTTACGGCACTCCGATAGGGCCCGTTGCGGTGGATTTGGGCTACCAACTGAATCCGGCCCGTTTTGTGGTTCCCGTAACCGTGAATGGCGTTCCAGGAGTAGGCCTTTCGCGGCTGCCGGGCTTCCAATTCTTTATAAATTTGGGGACGACGTTCTGATGCAGCGCTTCGCTTTCATCTGGGTCTGGATCGCGCTTGCCGTCTCGGCGGCGCCGGTGGCCGCCCAAACGGGCCGCGTAGTCGATCGCATTGTCGCGCGCATCGAAGGCGACATCCTCTTGTTGAGCCAGGTGCGCGAACTCGGGGCGTTCCAACAGTTGATCGAAGGCCGCGCGGAAAGCGACGACCGACTGCTTGCCGAGCTCATCGAACAATGGATGGTACAAACCGAAGCCACCGTGTCGCATTTTCCTCAGCCCGCACAGCTGGAAGTCGACCGCGAATTGGCACGGCTCGCTGCGCAATTCGCAAGCCCCGAAGCATACGCCGCCAAGCTGCACGAATTGGGGCTGTCCGCCGCGCAGGCTCGGCAATTGCTGGCGCGGCAGATTTACGTCGAGCGTTATCTCGATTACAAGTTTCGTCCGTCGGTACAGATCGAATCGACCGGCATCGAAACCTATTATCAGAAGGAGCTGCTGCCGGAGCTGGTGAAGAAAAATCAGCCCGCGCCACGCCTGGCCGACGTCGAGGGACAGATCCGTGAGCTGCTCACGCAGCGCGCGATCACCGGCCTCTCCACGAGTTGGCTGGATGAAACAAAATCGCGCCTGAGGATCGAAGTGACATTGCCCGATGCGAAGCCGTGATGCCGGATAGCATCTTCTTACGAAGATGAGCGAAAAGAAGCGAAAATTCCGTTGGAAACATGGGATGGCGTTGGCCGCCGCAACGGCGGTGACCTTCGCGCTTGCGCTCGTCTATATCATCGGAAGCGGGTTGGCGGACCGTTGGGCGCGGCGCACGATTGTAGAGGAACTTGAGAGGGCAACCGGGGCGCGCGTTGAACTCGGCGACCTCCACTTCGGCTGGCGGTCTCAGCGCGTGCGGTTGGACGGACTCACGTTGCGCGGACGCGAGCCTGCGGGAACCCCGCCTTTGTTTCATGCCGATCAATTGCAGATCGAAATCCGGGTGGAATCCTTCTGGGGCCGTAAGATTTCTCTAGGGAGCGTCGAGATGTCGCATTTCTCGGCGCACGTACGTGTCGAGCGAGACGGCTCGACGAACATTCCCGGGCCAAAAACGCCAGTGAAACAAGGCAGGCCGCCGGTCCAGAGCCTGTTCGATCTGAAGATCGCCCAGTTGCGCCTCGAAGACGGCGAGATTTTGTGGAACGATACGAGTGTGCCGCTGGCGGCGGAGGGCGGAAATTTTGAGTTTACAATGGATTACGCCGGCGACGCCGGAAGCCCTGTTTATCTTGGCCGGGTAAGCTGGCTGAAATTCAAAGTAGCGGCCCGCCGGTATCTCCCGTTTGCGTCGGATCTTTCGGTGAAATTCACGCTCCGGCCGGATTCGTTTTCCTTGACGCAAGTGCAATGGAAGATTCCGCACAGCGAGATTGACGCGCAGGCCAACCTCACCAATTTTTCACAGCCTGCGTGGGATTTCCGGTATCGCGGCCAGGTCAACTTTGAGGATATTGGTTCCATCCTGCGCAAGCCAAATACGCCGGGCGGTCATGTGGAATTCACGGGCAGCGGACATTACGCCGGGCGACAACTGAGTGTCAGCGGACTTTACACGGCCGGCGAAATCTCGATGAACTATTTATGGTTCCACCCTGGGAGCATCTCCGCCCGCGGCAGTTACCGCGCAGACCAGCACTCGCTCGATGTTCCGGACCTGGAAGCGCTTGTGCTGGGCGGCAACGTCACGGGACGTCTGCATTTCGATTTTCCCGCGCAAAGTTTCCGCTTCGAATCGAAAGCCCGCGGCATGGAATTGAGCCGGATATTGGCCGCCGAGGACAGCCCCAAACTACCGATCATCCCGCTGCACTGGGGAAGCCGCGTCGACGTGGACGCGACGACGACGTGGGTTGCGGATTTCAAACATGTGGACTCGCGCGGCGTTTCGCTTTGGACTCCTCCAAGCGCGCTGCCTTCCGGGCAGATTCCGGCGTCAGCGCGTTTCGAATATCACTTTGAGATGGACCGCCAGCAGGTCGATCTCGCGCCAAGCGAGATCATGACGCCGTCGAGCCACATCATAGTGCATGGCGCGCTCGGATTGAATGACTCTTCGCTTGATGCGACGTTCGACACCGAAGACCTCTCCGCATACGATGATTTCATTAACCGCCTGCGTGGAGTGGATGTGGAGCCGCAAATGATCGGCGGCCGTTTCCAATGGCAAGGGCGCCTCACGGGCCCGTTGGCTGGACCGACCTTCGCGGGCCACGTGAGAGGGACCGAGGCGCGTTATGGCGCGCTGTACTGGGATGAAGTGGAGGGCGAACTCACCTTTTCGGGGGACGAATTGCATCTCGCACGAGGCCGCGTCCGCCGCGGCCGCTCCTCGGCGGAAATGGAACTTTCCCTCGCGCTCGACAACTGGAATTTTTCTCCCGAGAGCGAGTACAGCATAGATGCCAACCTGGTCGGTGCGGATACCGACGACTTGCAAAAACTGCTGGGGACCTCTTATCCAGCGCGCGGCCTTCTCGGCGGACAGTTTCACGGCAAGGGCACGCGCGCCAGTCCGGAATTGTCGGGATTATTTGATGTGACCGGCGCAACGGCCTGGACGTGGCGCTTTGACCGCGCGCGCGGACAGCTGACGATGCGCAGCGGCGAAGTGCGGATTGCGAATGCCGAATTGCGTTTGCCGCCGCATGTGCCGGGCGCGCCCGCCGGGTTACTCACAGGAAATTTCCTCTATCATACCGACACCAATCAGGTGGCATTCGATCTTACCGGAGCCGGCATCCCCCTCGAAGCCATCGAGCGGATTCAGACCGCGCGTCTTCCGATTGGAGGCCGGCTCAATCTGCAGTTGCGCGGCCAGGGTCTCTTGCTCGCGCCGGAGCTGCACGCCACACTTCGTCTGGTGGATCTGAAACTCGGCAACGACGTGGTTGGAAGTTTTGAAGGAACTGCGGATTCCGACGGCCATCGGTTGTCGGCAAAGATAGAATCGGCAATGGCAGCCGGGCGGCTGTCCGGCAAGATGGATGTGACTCTTGGTGGTGACTATCCTCTGACCGGCGAAGTCACAGTTGAGCAAATACATTTCGATACGTTCATTACCTCCGCGATGCACCTCACCGGTCTGACGGGCCACAGCCTAGTCGACGGACATTTCGCGATTGCAGGATTCGGAGCGCGTCCGGAGACACTCGCGGTGGAAGCGAACCTCTCCCGTCTTACGCTCGACTATCAAAACGTAAAATTGGAAAACGCCGGGCCCGTGCGGCTGACCTATCGCCAGGACGAAGTGCGCATCGAGCAAGCGAACCTGCGTGGACCCGATACGGATTTCCGCGTAACTGGTTCCGCGCGCTTTACCGGAGATCGCGCGCTCAGCCTGCGCGTGGATGGGGCGGTAAGTCTTCAGTTGCTTGCCGGTTTCGTGCCGCGTCTCGAAGCCACGGGCCGCGCGCAGGTGAACGCAGCTGTCGCCGGAACCGTGCCCTCTCCCCGGTTCAACGGCAAGGTGCGCGTCGAAGGCGCGACGCTCCGCTACGGGGATTTCCCGGCGGGACTGAGCAATGTCGCGGGTGATTTCAATTTTGATGCCACGCGAATGATGTTCGATAGCGTGACTGCGGAGAGCGGCGGAGGCCATCTGAACATTGGCGGTACCTTGGCCTATGGGGAGGGGCCGCTGAACTACACGCTTAATGTGCGCTCCGATCAGGTTCGCATCCGCTATCCGGCCGGAATGAGCTGGCTGGTCGGCGGCACACTGCGCCTCTCCGGCAACGAGCAAGCAGCCACGCTTTCCGGCCGCATCGTCGTGGACCGACTACTGATGGGCGAAGGAGTTGATATCGCAGGGCTGATGGTTTCAGCGAAAGAGCCGTTGAGCGCGCCGACGACGACGTCCGCCTTCTTGCGAAATTTGCAATTCGATATCCAAGCCGATTCCAGCCCCGATTCGCGCATGGAATGGACCGGAGCGCGCTTTCAAACAGACGCAAACTTGCGTGTGCGTGGCACGTGGGAGCACCCGATTTTCCTCGGCCATATTCATCTCTTGAGCGGCGAGATGAACTTTCGCGGCAATCAATACACGATCCCGCGCGGCGACATCAACTTCTCGAATCCATTCCGTCTCGATCCGGTGCTCAACGTGGAAGCTACGACGACGATCCGCCAGTACGAGGTCACGCTCGATTTTACCGGCCCGGCGAGCCGGCTCACGCTTGCCTACCGCTCCGATCCGCCGTTGCCGTCGAGCGACATCATCGCACTGCTGGCGTTGGGACAGACCGGCGAAGAAAGCGCGCAGCGCACCGCGACAGGACAAAACTCCGGACTGGGTGCCTCCACGCTGCTCTCCGAGGCTATTTCGAGCCAGCTCGGCGGGCGCATCGAGCGCCTGTTTGGCATCAGCCACTTCCGCGTGGGACCATCGCTCGCCGGGCTGACGTCGCAGCAGCAAAACTCCATTGCAAGCGTCACAATCGAGCAGCAGGTCGCACGCGGCCTCGTCATTACCTACACCACAGATATCACCACGACGCAATACCAAGTCATTCAGATCGAGTACACCATCAACCGCGAGTTTTCCATCGTCGCCCTGCGCGACGAAAACGGCACCTTTGGCCTCGACGTCGTCCGGAAGACGCGATTCAAGTAGCGCGATGTTCGGGGGGTGCTACGCGGTAGTTCTGCGATCTATTCGATCTTGTCTCGTTTTAGAAGATTGTGCGTTGCACACAATAATTGAATGTTTTTCGCCAGAAGCGATGTTCCTCCTTTGGAGAACGGCACGATGTGATCGAAATGGAGGTTTTCTTTATTGCCACATAGAACGCATTTCCCTTTGTCTCTTTTCCGTACTTCGATCTTGACCCATGCGGGAATAAGCCGATCATGTTCAATTTCAAGAACGCCAACAGGGGCAGTAGCTGCTTGTTGTTTGCTTAGTTGGAGTTTGAATTTAAATACTTTCCGTCCGCCTTCTTCTTGCTTCAAAGCATCGATGAGTTCGAACAGGCCAGCGTAAGCCCAAATTCCAGTCTTAATTTTTTCATAGACCTTCACCCGCTCTGCTTCAGCACCATGATTCTTGTAGGCGATCGCAGCATTCCAGAACAACCCGTTTTGAGTCGGTCCCCCAACCGCTGATGTTTCAGGCTGGTCCACGCCCTTTGGATTCGGGCCCCCCTTAGTTCTTGCTGCGTCATGTCCTTCGTAGATTAGGATCTGGCCACCTTGTTCAATTCGGTCCGCATAAGGAGCACCTGGTCGCAAACTCATGAGAATTACGCTAGTGCGACCCCCAAGGCGGAAATTCATTCCTCGCTGAAGGCTGGCACCCTCGAACCTGCACATATCCATATACGAAATGATGTCACCGGGATGAATTGAAAGGTTTTCTGCGTTCAACTGATGCCCTTTCCAGGGTGACTCCAGATTAGCCAACGCATCATTCGTGTTCCACCAACGAGTACCGCGCTATACTTTGTCCATGGGATTATCCCATACAAATGTGAACCAATTTGCATCTGCGCGTCGCGCGATGGTGGAAGATCAGATTCGCAGGCGCGGGGTTGCGTCGCCGCGCGTACTTGACGCGATGCTCAGCGTTCCGCGGCACCAGTTTGTTTCCGCCGAGTTCCAGGCTGACGCGTACGCCGACAAACCTCTGCCCATCGACGAGGGCCAGACGATCTCGCAACCCTTCATGGTTGGAGCCATGACCGAGGCGCTTGAGCTCGCCGGCTCGGAGCGCGTGTTAGAAATCGGCACAGGCTCGGGCTATCAATCTGCGGTGTTATCGCTACTGGTGCGCGAGGTGATCAGCGTTGAAAGTCACAAGTCCCTTGCGCTTGCGGCGCAGGAACGCCTCGCGCGTTTGGGTTATACGAACGTCCACGTTCACAACGGTGATGGCTCGTTAGGATTTGCCGACGCCGCGCCTTACGACGCCATTCTTATCACCGCTGCCGCGCCGAAGATTCCGCCGTTGCTTGCGAGCCAGCTTCGCGAGGGTGGCCGCCTGGTGATTCCTGTCGGAAGCCAGGAGAATCAGGAGTTGATGAAGGCGCGTAAAGAAGGCGGCGTGTTGCATTCCCGCATCCTGTTTGGTTGCAGATTTGTGCCTCTGTTGGGACGTTATGGCTGGAGCCACCCCGACCGCAAGCCTTCGTGAGATTTCTGTAGGCGCGCCCTTCAGGGCGGCATCTTCAGTTCAAGAGGATGCCCGCCTGAAGGCGGGCGCTGCATAGGCTGACCCGGGGTTGCGGCACGCCATCCGTATCTGGTTACGTCGCGCGGGCACGGGCCACGGCGAACGCTTTTCGCAAGACGCGCGTTGCCATCACAGTCAAGCCAAATTTCCCCAATTCGTCCTCACGAGCCCATGCGAATTCCGTTGCATCGCTTCCAGCACACAACGTTCCTTCCCGCACTTCGCAGAGATAATCGAGGATTACAAAGTGATACTGTGGCCGCGCGGCGTCGCCGGGCGTGCCGTCCGCGCCAGGAAGCGCCGGATAAATCCGTTCTAGGACTTCGATGATTTCGAGCACATTCACTTCGAGTCCGGTTTCTTCCGCGAGTTCACGAGCGACGCCCTGTTCCAGCGTTTCTCCCAGCTCAAGCATCCCGCCGGGGATCGACCACTCGCCTTCGAGCGGCGGGCCGCCCCGCCGGATCAACAGCGCGCGCTCGTTATCGATCACCACACCGCCTACGCCCACCAGGGGTTGGTCCGGGTATTCCCGCTTCGGTGTCATCGTATTTTGCTTGCTCCCTCTCGGCCCTCTTCGCGTTATATAATACGCCAGCAGGAAGGTTGCCCAATCCCTTCCCAAGGAGGTTTTCGCCGTGGTCCGTTGTCCCAAATGCGCTACTGAAATCGACGTCGACGAAGATGAAGTAGAGGAAGGCGAAATCCTGGCCTGTCTCGAGTGCGAAACCGAGATGGAAGTTGTCCAGATCCATCCCGTCAAGGTCAATGCCATCTCGGACGACGATGATGAGGAAGACGAGGACGAGGAGTCTGAAGATGGCGACGAATTTGGAGAGGACGACGACGAAGAAGAAGAGGAAGAAGACAAAGAGGGCATTTAGCCTGCCCCTCGGATTCTTTCGGCATCCCCTCCCTCCTTTTGATCATCCTAATAGTAGACGAATGTTGCCCTTCGCGATGCTGATGCTGGTCATGGCGCCGGGTGTGATCTCGGTTTCCGCTGCAGCCGCCGGCGATCAGAAACAGACCGACTCACATGCGCACGACTTCGTCATATTCGCCAGCGTTTTCACTGTTCAAGGCTTCGCTTTGTCTGGCGCGAAGGTCCGCATCCGGCGGGCGGACGAACAGAAATTCCGCTGGGAAGCCATGTCCGATAGACGTGGTGAGCTGGGAGCAAGGGTCAAACAGGGCGCTGAGTACGA
>JBGPXQ010000118.1:0-7521 GCA_041492805.1 Terriglobia bacterium
AGATCCTGCCGGGCGGGACCGCGTTTCAGACCGATGCGGGCATGACCGGACCGCACAACGGTGTGATCGGGATGGACAAGGCCGCTATCATGCGGCGGTTTCTCGATGGCCAGCCGGCGCGGTTTGAGGTGGCTACCGGCGACGTTCAGATGAACACGGTTCTGCTCGATGTGGATGAAACGACGGGCCGAGCCCGCGCCATCGAACGCCTCCGCTTCCGGGCCGATTGAGGGAAAACGAAGTCACCATGCGTCGAGTGATTTCCTTGTCTATCGCAGCTCTGTCGGTCGCGGCGCTTGCTGCGCTGGCGCCCGCACCGCCACGCGCGCAGGAACAATTTCAATTTGAGAGCGACCTCTTGGCAAACCGGCGCGTTTTTGAAACCGCCGGGCCTGGCTTTCGCGCGATTCATCACGGGCCGAATGGAAACTATTATGTCCTGACGGCGCCAGCCGCCGCAGTGCAAATCTACGATACGTCAGGGAAGCGGGTCGGGCAGATCCCCAGCGAAACGGCAGCGGCAACAAAGGGCGCGGCGCTGGTCTATGGCGAATCATTCGATGTGGATCGCGATGGCCGCGTCGCCGTGTGTGATCGTGGCGCCAATGCCGTGAAACTTTACGCGCCGAACGGCTCGCTGGCTACGACGATTCCTGTTTCCGGGCCCGCTTCGGTGGTGCTGCTGCCAGGCGGTGAGGTTGCGGTCGCCAGCCCAAATATGCGGCAGCTCGTGGCCGTGTACGACCTCGCCGGAAAACAGGTGCGCGAGTATGGCGATCGGGAAGAAATTGCCGACCGCGCCGACGTCAACAATCAAGTGAACTTCGGCCATCTCGCGGCCGATGAAATCGGGAATACGTACTTCGCGTTTGACTATTTGCCTGAGCCGACGGTGCGCAAGTTCGACCACGTGGGCTATCTCACGATGGAAATATCTCTCAAGACGCTGGAATTCCAGCCGGCCGCGCAGGCAGCGCGCCGCGCCATCGCCCGATCCGACCGAGGAACACCCGCATTACATCGCATCATTACGGCCATCGGCGTGGATCCGCAAACGCAGGATGTCTGGCTGGCCATGGGCACGCTGCTGATGCGCTTCGATAAGGAAGGCCAGCGTCTGGCAACTTTTCGCACCTACATGCCGCGAGGTGCACGGATCGAGGTCTCCACCATTCTGGTGGAACCGGACCGTCTGCTGATCGGCGCCGATCCGCAGGGGATCTACGAATTCCCCCGGCCTGGTAAGCCGTCGCAGTGAATGTTACTTCTCTGTTACATCCGCACGGGTACGTGTCTCCGTCTCGCGCAGTTGTTCCTTACGTCCCTGTCAGTCGCCATCTGTGCCTGAATTTAGAAAATCCACCGCCAAAAGACCTAATAAACAGATAAGGTCTTTAGTTTTAGCGTGATGGACTCTTGTGGAAAACTTGTGAATCTTCTGTGGGAGCCGTGCATAGAATCGTGAACTTTTCTCTTGCTGCATTGGGCGTGTTCGGCGAGAATCCAGCCTCGTCTTGGTAGGTTGAGTACGGAAGCTGGCACCCCTGTGAACGCCGTGACGCGAACACTAAGCTAAAAAAGTAAAGGGGAAGGTCACGGGTTATCCCAGAAACTGAATATGGCCGAAGGTAGGCCAGGTAGCTCTATTATTTCCACAACTTTTCCACAGCTGTGGAAATAATAGGTTAGGGGTTTTTGTTTTTATTGAGGGCTCTGAGGGCATGAATTCCTGGGAAAAGATTCTGCAGCATATGGAGCGGCGGGTTAATCCGCACAGCTTCTCCACCTGGTTTCGCCCCACGCGCCAGGAAGGCGCGGAAAACGGCAAGCTGGTGGTCCGCGTGCCTTCGCGCGTCTTCCGGAAGCGCCTCACGGAGACTTACGGTGAGCTATTACAGGCGGTTTTGGTCGAAGTAGGCATGAACGACACGCATCTCGAATTTCTTTGCACGGAGAATGATCCCTTGCCTTCCGGAAATTCCGCCAAGCAGACGCGCCTGGACTTCGATTCCGTTGATCATCAACTTAATCCGCGGTACCTGTTTGAGACATTTGTTGTAGGGGCATCGAATCAGTTCGCGCATGCGGCTGCGCAGGCCGTGGCCGAGCAGCCGTCAAAAGCATACAACCCGTTGTTCCTGTACGGCGGCGTGGGCATGGGCAAGACGCACTTGATGCAGGCGGTAGGGCACCTCATCAAGAAGCGCAACCCGGCGGCGCGGCTGACCTATATCAGCGCGGAAAAATTCACCAACGAGGTAATCAACTCGTTGCGCTTCGACCGCATGATCAGCTTCCGCGACCGGTTCCGGTCCGTCGACGTGCTGCTGGTGGACGACATTCAGTTCATCGCGGGCAAGGAGCGGACCCAGGAAGAATTCTTTCACACGTTCAATGCGCTCTACGATCTCCAACGGCAGATCATCGTCAGTTCCGACTGTCCGCCTAAAGAAATCTCGGCGATTGAGGAACGCCTCCGCTCGCGGTTTGAGTGGGGATTGATCGCGGACATCCAACCTCCCGATCTCGAAACGAAAATCGCCATCCTCCAGAAAAAAGCGGAGACGGAACGCGTCATGATCCCCGACGACGTTGCCGAGTACATTGCGCGTGCGATCAAGTCGAATGTGCGGGAGCTCGAGGGCGCTTTGACTCGCCTGGTGGCCTATTCCTCCCTGACCGGCTCGGTCCTGAATTTGGCCACTGCACAGCAGGTGTTGCGCAACATCATCGCTACGCAGGAAAAGCGGATTACCATCGACCTGATTCAGAAAAAGGTCGGCGAGCAGTTCGGCCTGCGCGAGCAGGACCTGAAAGTGCGTTCCAACACGAAAGCGATTGCGTTCCCGCGCCAGATTGCGATGTACATCGTCAAGCAACTGACCTCAGCGTCGCTTCCGGAAATTGGACGCCAGTTCGGCGGCAAACACCACACGACCGTCCTTCACTCAATCAACAAGATCGACGCATTGCGCCGGAGCGACAAGGACCTGAACCGCACAATCAATAAGTTGATGGACGCTTTCAGCTAGCTCACGCCGATTCTTCCGTGCTTCAATTTTCGTTGTGCCCCGGTGCGTTCGGGGCACTTTTGCTTGTGCCGGTGTCGCCCGCGCTTAGCGTCGGCCAAATCGCTTCTCCGTACTCTTTTTGCCCTGTTAAAATCCTATGCAAAACATCGTGCTTCTCCTGTGCAATACTCGTACCCCCTGTGGATGATTTTTCTCATTGATTGACGTCTGGATCGTTTGGCGGCGCTTTTTCCTCTCAATCCTCAGTTCGCTTCTTCCTGTGTGCACAGCACAAATCCTTTGGCCTCTCTGCCAGAGTATGTTTTCCTCATTTCCACAGCGACGGCTACTACTACGATCTTTATCCCTACACTAAAACAGGGTACAGTAGCCGTTCGAAGCCGCAGTCAAGTGCGCGCCTTCCGGCGGAGGAAATCCTGCAATGGAATTCAGCGTTAAGAAGTTTGACCTGCTCAGGGAGTTGAGTTTGACACAGGGTGTGGTCGAGCGAAAGACGACGATCCCGATCCTCGGCAACATCCTGTGTGAAGCCTCCGGCAATAAAGTGACGCTCACGGCTACCGATCTTGAGCTTTTCATCCGCACGTCCTGCGAGGCAAAAGTAAAAAAAGAAGGTGCCGGGACGATCCCAGCGAAAAAGCTGCTCGAGTTGGTACGGCTGCTGCCCGAAGGCGAGATCCGTTTCAAACTACTCGAAAATCACTGGGTGCAGATCTTGGCCGACCGGAAGACATACAAGATGGTTGGGATGGCCAAGGACAACTTTCCCGCAATTCCTACGTTTCCGCATCCTCTCGTGACGATTCCGGCGAAACTTTTGTCGTCTCTGATCGCTAAGACCGCATTTGCAATCTCAAATGAAGAATCACGCTACACCCTCAATGGAGCGTTGCTGCTGCTCAAGCCGGACACGATCACCATGGTTGCTACCGACGGGCATCGCCTGGCCGTCGCTGAAACCGACCATAAGTTTGCCGGGCTGTCGCGGGAAGTGCGCCCGCTCGTACCGAAAAAAGCCCTGACCGAAGTGCAGCGCCTTGCAAGCGAAGCCGGAGAGGACGGCGAGATCGAATTCGCGCTCGACGACAGCCATCTCTATTTCCGTGTGGGAGAGCGCTTGTTGATCTCACGCATGCTCACCGGGCAATTCCCCAACTACGAAGCTGTCCTGCCGCGCGATAACAACAAGCACGTGGTAATCGACCGGGGCGAATTGAATGATGCCGTGAAGCGCGTCGCGCAGCTTGCCGACCAGCGCTCCCACGCCGTGAAATTTGCAGTTACCACGGAGGGCATCGAAATCTCCGCGTCCAGCCCGGAATATGGGGAAGCGAAAGAAACGCTTGAAAAAGAATACCAAGGCGAGCCGCTGGCCATCGGATTCAACGCGCAGTACATGCTGGATTTTCTTGCCGCCGCCGCCGATGGCCCGATTAGCCTCGAATTAAAGGATGAACAATCCGCCGGCCAGATGCGCCCCCTCGCCGAAGAGGCCTACCGCTACCGGTACGTGATCATGCCCATGCGGATTTGAGGGAGCGGTATGAAGAAGCCGAAAAGGCGGCCGAAGAAGAAAGTTGAAACTCCCCCGGCGTGCAATTGCCAATGCGGTGGGTCATCCTGATGGGACTGGCGTATGTGTCGCTTCCACACTCTTATAAGGTTCAATCTCCGCACGGCACGTCGGGCACCTGTCGTTGCAGCAACAACTCCAAACATCGACCCATTCCCTTCCATCATCAGGGCAGCGATAGTAATTGATGAATTGTTTCTCTTGCGTTGCTTTTCTCCCCCACTTCGAATTTGGCGTGATCGTTCCTTGAAAATGGCCTTTAGCCCCCGAGTACTCTCATGATCTAATCCACCCCATGAATCTCAGCCTGCCAACTATCAATCTGGAAAAGTACAAGAGCGCATCCCAACGCGCTCGGGTCGGAACCGAATCCTGGGGTTCATCAAACTTCTTCTGTTCATCATGTGAATCACCGCGACTGGAGCAAGCCTCTCGTAACACTGCCGCGATCGACTTTGTATGTCCAATATGTAATTCGACATTCCAACTGAAGAGTCAATCTAAACCCTTTGGCGCAAAAATTGTGGACGCCGCTTATTCGGAAATGAAGAGAGCCATCCTCGAAGATCGTACTCCAAACCTTTTTGTCTTGCACTACGACCTTACCGCGTGGACCGTTCGCACGGTCGTCCTCATACCAAGATTTGCCTTTGCTCTGTCTGCGCTTGAGCGCCGAAAACCCCTCGCACCTAAAGCGCGCCGAGCGGGGTGGGTTGGCTGCAACATTCTCCTCGGCAAGATCCCCCAAGACGCGCGCATCCCTGTGGTCCAGGATGGCACTCCGCGCCCTCCTTCCGAGGTTCGCACCGCCTACCAACGCCTTCGCCCGCTCGAAAATTTAAAGGTCGAAAAGCGCGGGTGGACTCTCGATGTCTTGGAGGTCGTCCGTTCCCTGGGCAGAGCTGAGTTTACATTGCCGGAGATTTACTCACATGCTGGCACTCTGGCCAAACTCCACCCGCATAACTCTCATGTGCATGACAAAATCCGCCAGCAACTTCAAGTCCTTCGCGCGCTCGGCTTCCTCAGTTTCCTCGGAAGCGGCTCGTATCGTCTTGTGTGATTCTTCTAAAGCTCGCTTCATTCGGACGGTCCGCAATTTCGGGGAACTTGATGATGGGTGTTAGAGCGAGTGACGCACGATAGTGTCGTCCGCAAGCTGCGGCTACGCAGTAGCTGTAAATTATTGAAAACAAGACTATAAAGGCACAAGAAAGACCATGTTTCGCTTGAGAAAAAGACCCTTTCGAGGTAGAATTTATCCGGTCAGACGCTCAGTTGGTTTCCTCCAGAACGGCACGTCGGCCAGGCTGGTTGCGCCCTTCGAATGCATACCGCGCCAGAGTATGCGAGCGTTACGAGCCTGGAGGAAAGAAGTCTTCGCTGCGTCCGCTTCCGCTTGATTGGAATCCGGACGGGATGGAGCAGAAACCCTACGAGTCCTAGCCAGGAACGATGGCTGAGGATCACAGGGTAAGGCGACGGTCGATCCGATCGAGTGATCGGTCCGGGCTTTACTTGAAGCCCGGCAGTCTCATGACACCGCCTTTCCCCTCGATTCCGCAGGAGCGCGCACAACATGGTAGAAAAAGCAGCTGCAGCCGGCAGTGAAGTAGGACACCGCTACGACGCTACATCGATCAAAGTCCTCGGTGGAATCGAGGCTGTGCGATTGCGGCCCGCGATGTACATTGGCTCGACGGGCGAGCAGGGCCTGCACCATCTGGTCTGGGAAGTGGTGGACAACTCGGTCGACGAAGCGCTCGCGGGTTATTGCGATGAAATCAACGTCGAGGTGCACGAGGACAACAGCGTCACGGTGATCGACAACGGCCGCGGCATTCCCGTGGACATGCATGCCACGGAGAAAAGGCCCGCTGCAGAAGTCGTGATGACCTTGCTGCACGCCGGCGGAAAATTCGATAGCGAAACGTACAAAGTTTCAGGCGGACTGCACGGCGTCGGCGTCTCGGTGGTGAACGCGCTCGCGGACAAACTGGACCTGGAAATCTGGCGCGATGGCGAAGTCTGGGAGCAGTCCTACGAGGCCGGCAAGCCGAAGGGCAAGCTGAAGGTCACCGGCAAGACGCGCAAGACGGGCACGAAGATCACCTTCCACCCCGACCCCTCGATCTTCGACAATCACAAGTACAGCTACGACATTTTGGCGCAACGGCTGCGCGAGCTCGCATTCTTGAACAAAGGCCTGAAAATCACACTCACCGATGAGCGCAGCGACAAATCGGCCGAATTTCGCTTCACGGGCGGCATCGCCGAGTTCGTCAAGCATTTGAACAAGGGCAAGCAGGTGCTGCACGATTCTCCCATCTACATGGAAGGCAAGCGGGATACGGTCGAAATTGAAATCGCGCTGCAATACAACGACAGCTACACGGAAAACGTTTTTGCATTCGCCAACACGATCAACACCGTGGACGGCGGGACGCACCTCTCCGGCTTCCGCTCGGCGCTGACGCGCTCGATCAACAATTTCGCTTCGTCCGCAGGAATGCTCAAGGAGCAGAAGGACGAGGTCACGATCACCGGCGACGATGTCCGTGAAGGGCTGGTCGCGGTGGTCTCCGTGAAGCTGCCGCAGCCGCAGTTCGAAGGCCAGACGAAGGGCAAACTCAATAGTGACATCAAGGGGCCGGTCGAGCAGCTCATTAACGAACGCTTGGGCGACTACTTCGACAAGCATTCAACCGTGGCGCGCCGCATCATCGGCAAGTGCATTGATGCCGCGCGCGCTCGCGAGGCCGCGCGCAAGGCGCGCGAGCTGACGCGGCGCAAGTCCGCGATGGATTCGGGCGGCCTGCCGGGAAAACTGGCAGACTGCCAGGAACGCGATCCCGCACGGTGCGAAATCTTCATCGTCGAGGGCGAATCGGCCGGCGGCTCGGCCAAGGGCGGGCG
>JBGPXQ010000018.1:0-14580 GCA_041492805.1 Terriglobia bacterium
AGCGGGCGCTGGCTGGCCTACGTCTCCGATGAATCGGGCCGCCCTGAGATTTACGTGCAGCCCTATCCGGGCCCGGGCGGGAAGTGGCAAATCTCGACGGAAGGCGGCACGGAGCCGGTGTGGAACCCGAACGGGCGGGAGCTGTTCTACCGCAGCGGCGACAAGATGATGGCCGTGGACATTGCCACTCAGCCTGGTTTCGCTGCGGGTAAGCCCCGGGTGCTTTTTGAGGGACCGTACCAGCCGACCGCGGCAACGCTCCCCAACTACGATGTGTCTCCCGATGGCCAGCGCTTCCTGATGCTCAAGTCCAGCGAACAAGCGCAGGCGGCACCGACGCAAATCAATGTCGTGCTGAACTGGACTGAGGAATTGAAGCAGAAAGTTCCCGCAGGGAAGAAGTAATGAGCCTGAAGACCTGCGCCGGTCTTGGCCCTCCGAAATTCAGTCCGCGAGTAGGGGTCCTTCCTTCGTCAGGGTAGGCGGGCGGGAGGGGTTAAGGTTACTGCACGGGGCATCAGGGGCGGCTGGGTGTATTCTGGCTCGTGCAGAACCACTCCCAGGTATGCTTCAAACCCTCTTCAAATCCGACGCTGGGATTGTAGCCGAGCACATCTTTTGCCCGCGTGATGTCCGCCTGCGAATCGCGGATGTCTCCTGCGCGCGGGGGGACGTATTTCGCCTTTGCGGGCCGGCCGGTAATCTTCTCGAGCAATGAGAGTGTCTGGTTCAGCGTGTACCGGTTCCCCGTGCCGATGTTGATGGCGAGTCCCGCGGCATGTTTCGCTTCGCATGCCAGCAGATTTGCCTGGACCACATTTCCGACATACGTGAAGTCGCGCGATTGCTCTCCATCTCCGTAGACGGTGGGCTGCGTTCCATCGAGGACAGCCGCATTGAACAGCGACAACACACCGGAATATGGCGACCCGGGATCCTGCCTCGGCCCAAACACATTGAAGTATCGTAGCGACACAAATTCCAGACCATACGCTCGCTGAAATACCTGGCCATATATTTCAGCCGTCAATTTCGACACTCCATAGGGAGAAATCGGAGCCGGGGGCATGTCTTCACGTTTTGGCAATGTGGGAGTTTCTCCAAACACGGAGGAAGAGCCGGCGAAAACCACGCGTTTCACTTTTGCGTCTCGCGCCGCCACCAGAACGTTCAGTGTCCCGCCCACATTGACGCGGTTCGTTTCGAGGGGGTCAGTCACCGACCGGGGCACGGACGTCCGTGCCGCCAGGTGCAATACATAGTCCACTCCGCGGCACGCCTCATGCAACCTGTCCAAATCCGTGATGCTGTGCTGCAGAAATTCAATCTTCCCCTGCACGCCAGCGAGGTTCTGCACCTTCCCGCTCGACAGATCGTCCAGTACCACCACGTTGTGGCCGCGACGCACCAGTTCATCCACCGTGTTCGAACCGATGAATCCCGCGCCTCCCGTTACCAGGTACCGCATCCATTAGCTCCTTTCCCAAAACAGTGTCGGGCGTTGGCGCAAGTGAATCGCCCGGGAATCCTGCGCCAGGGCATTTGCGATCACCACACCCAGTCCGAAATCATTGGCACGACTGGACTGGTTTCCGCGCTGTTTTTTCTGTACCCTTCAATATAGCGTGCCACCTGGGCGATGTCATGCTCTCGAGGCTGGCATGCCCGAAGGGACAACGGCGTCCCGATTTTTTGCTCCAACTGGATCGAATGGTTCACGCAAACACAAAACATGCACGACTTGCCTTCGGCGCCGCAGTACTGGCGGCCATACTGGCGTGCAGCTCTATGGTCCTTGCGCAGCAATCCAAGCGTTCCAAACCGCGCAGCAAAGTCCCTGCCTCACCGGTGGCAGCGGCGCCCGCTGAGGTCCCCGTGCCGTTCCGTCCGGGCGAAACTCTCGAATACCGCGTCTTGTTCTCGAAATACGCCGTCAACGCCGCGAAAATTGAAACCTCGGTCGTCGAGCAGCGCAGTTTCTTCGGGCACATGGCGTGGCATTTTCGCGCCGCCGCACACACCCTGGATACTACGCGCCTGCTCTTCGCGATCGACGACCAATTCGATTCCTACACGTCCGCTGCCAGCCTCTCTTCGTTGCAATACGAAATGTATCTCCATGAGCAAGGAAAGGAACAAACGTCGCTTTATCGCATGACGACCGATGCCGACCCGGCTCCCGAAGACGTCACGGCGTTGCGCGTTGTCCCCGGCACGCGAGACGCTATCAGCTTTCTATACGCTCTCCGCGCCGCGGATTGGCAACGCGTTCCAGAACTCAAGGCGCCTGTTTTTGACGGAAGACGCCTCTACGATGCTGTTGCGCGAATTGACACGCCGCAAGGTACCGTTAGCATCCCCGCGGGGAATTTCCCCGCGTTCCGCATCGCCATCCGGTTGTTCGAGCACGGCAAGGAGCTTGCCGATACGCGCTTGTGGCTATGGATCGCCCGGGATGCGGCTCACACGCCCGTACTCGTCGAAGCCGATATTCCGTTCGGCACCGCCCGGATTGAACTCGCACATTTGCCCTGACCGCGCGCGCGGCATTGTCCCAAAGCCGCTTCCTGCATTTCTCCAGTGTGAGACTGTCCATCCGTCAGGCGAGATCTGCGCAGGGATTACAGCTACTTGTTCTTGCGAGTGGTGGATACTGGAACGGGCGCGACATAATCTTCCGGCGGGAATGCGATGCGCCAGAAATCCGGGGCGCGTGACGTGAAGTCAACACCGACCTGAGCCTTGCCGCCTGATACCGGGCCGAGATACACCACCTTACAGACTTGCTCTTCCTGTGTGGCGCGATTCTTCAGCCGCAATATTTGCCCTTTTCCAACTTTGGCGGCAAGCGCGACCATGGCCCCATGCGCGTTCACCACGAGGGTTTGCGTCTCTTCCTGGAATGCCGCGTCTTTGTTTCCGCCCTCGCTGGTGACCGTGATTGAAACGGCAACGATCACGCGCTGGCTGCGCCGACGGCTTGAGTCAGGCCCTCCCTTCACTGGGTCCCAGGTTGGCATATACACTACGCTAAACCAGCAGGCGCATTCTGACAAGCTAGTGCCTGTCCGAGACACTCAATCAGTAAACTGTACGGGTAGCTGGAGCGAGGGGTTTGCTCGTTCTGCCGTCTTGCGGCGACTATGCTGATCCGCGCGGGCATTGGCCGTTCAAGGTTTCTTTCCGAAGCGAATTTCTTCGATCAACAAACAGACGATGTGCCCGATCGTGATGTGAGCTTCCTGGATGCGCTGCGCGTCACGGGAAGGCACATTCAGCAACAAATCGACCCTATCCGCAAGCGTACCGCCTGTCTCGCCGGTCAGTGCCACCCGGAAAGCGCCGCGGCGCTCTCCGGCTTCCACGCCACGCACGACGTTCGGACTCGCGCCGCTGGTGGAGATGGCCACCAGGATATCCCCGGGTTCTGCCAACGATTCAATCTGCCGCGAAAAGATCTGTTCGAAGCCATAGTCGTTCGCAGCGGCGGTCAGAACGGAAGTGTTCGCCGTCAGCGCCAGGGCTGGTAGTCCCGGACGGTCCGCATACAGGCGTACCACGAGTTCAGCGGCCAGATGCTGCGCGTCGGCCGCGCTCCCGCCATTGCCGAAGAAAATCAGCTTGCGTCCTGCGGCGAGCGCTTGGGCCGCACGCACGGCAAACGTTTCGATACGAGCGAGCAACTCATCGGAGAAACTCTGCTTCACCCTGCAGCTTTCGTGGAGTTGGGCGCGGATTTGTTCAATATGCGCGCCCATGATGCCCTACACGAGGACGATTTTGCTGCGATGCCGGGCGATGCGGCGCGTGGCGTTGCGGGTATCAACGACGAGTTGGGCGGATTCGACGATCATGGGGTAATCGTAGCTGGTGTGGTCGGTGGCGATCAGGACACAGTCGTAGCTTGCCAGCATCTTGGGATCGAGCGGCACCGATTTCATGCCTGCGAAGTTATAGTGCCGCATCTCATGCATTATGGGAAAATATGGATCACTGTAGTCGATCTTGGCGCCGCGCGCGGTGAGGAGATCGATAATCTTCAGCGACGGCGACTCGCGCAGGTCATCCACGTCTTTTTTGTACGCCACGCCCAGCACCAATATGCGCGACCCTTTCAGCGACTTCTGTCGTTCATTGAGCGCTGACGCCACCGAATCCACCACGTGATACGGCATCGCCGTGTTCACTTCGCCGGCCAGCTCGATGAACCGCGTCGCAAAGTCAAACTCCCGCGCCTTCCACGACAAATAATACGGATCGACTGGGATGCAGTGCCCGCCCAGTCCCGGCCCCGGATAAAACGGCATGAACCCGAACGGCTTGGTCGCTGCCGCGTCGATCACTTCCCAGATGTCGATGCCCATGCGCATACCCAACAGCTTCAACTCGTTGACCAGCGCGATGTTCACACAGCGGAAAATATTCTCGAGCAGCTTGGTCATCTCCGCCGCGCGCGTCGAGCTGACCGGCACCACGCGGGCCACGATCTGCGCGTACAGCGACACCGCCGCGCGCCCCGACGGAGGATTCACTCCGCCCACCACTTTCGGAATCTGCGCCAGGCCGTAGTGCTTGTTGCCCGGGTCTTCGCGCTCGGGCGAAAACGCCAGGAAAAAATCCGTCCCGATCTGTTCGTTCTCCGGCCCGTGCGCGATCGGGCACTTCATCCCCGTCTGTTCCAGGATCGGCAGCATCAGCTCTTCGGTCGTGCCGGGATAGGTCGTCGATTCCAGCACCACGAGCTGACCCCGCTGCAGATGCGGCCGAATTGACTGCGCCGTCTGCTCGACGTACGACAGGTCCGGCTCGCGCCGCTGATCGAGCGGCGTGGGCACGCAGATCAGGATCGCGTCCATTTCGGCCAGCCGCGAAAAGTCCGTCGTAGCGTTGAAGTGCCTGGACTGCACGAACTGCTGGATCTTGTTCTGCGGGATGTGCTGGATGTAGGTCTGGCCGCGGTTCAGCTTCTCGACTTTGCTCGGATCGGTGTCAAACCCGGTGACGCGGTGCCCGGCCTCGGCAAACCGCAGCCCCAGAGGCAGCCCTACGTATCCGCACCCGATAATCCCGACGCGGAGTTGCGCGCCCTTGAAATATTCCGGTCTGCGGTCGGTAGGCATCGATGTTGTCCGTGCTCCTGTGGAATTTCTCTCCCGCGCGACGAACGCCGACTATAACAACTTTCCTCATTCCGCGAAAGCCGCACCCCACATCTCGTGTGCCCCAGTCGCTAATCTCCGTGGCTATACAGGGTCGCGGAAAACGGCCACATAACTTGGCCGTTACGGGGCAGTGCTGCGCTTTTGGTAACACAGCAGGATGAGATCGGCTCGGCGGCGGACTCCGAACTTGCTGAGCAAGTTAGAGACGTGAAATTTTACGGTGCGTTCGGAGATGTTGAGCTTGTTTCCAATCTCTTTGTTGGCCAGATTTTCAAGCAGCAAATTCAGAACTTCCTGTTCACGGCGGCTCAAGTCGGTTGACGTATCAACCTTCAGGCGGCGGCTGTGGGACCCAGCAAGGATCGAGTCGACGAAGCCGGAAAGCACGGCGCGCGGAACCCAGAATCCTCCTTCGGCCACCAGCGGCAATGCACGCGGCAACTGCTCTCGCGCTTCTTCATAAGTGAGCAGCCCTTTGGCCCCCATCTGAAGGAGCGAATAGGTTTCGGCGGAATCGAATTTTTCAGCGACAACGATGATGCGCGCCTCAGGATGGTGGTCGAGAATATTGGAGAGCAGCGCGCCGGCCGCAGGCCGTGCGACGTGAGCATCCACCACATAAATAATCGCGCGCGGAACCTCCAGGTGGCGCAGATCCGGTCCCAGCGTCGATTCGAGACGTCGCAGAATCAGCTTGAAACCAGGATTCGTGAGCACGCGCTCGAATTCGCTCAGCACCAGAGGGTGCGGCGATAGTAGACAGACTTGTAGCGGACTTTTGCGGGCTGCTTTCTTCACGATAATCGAGGTTATCTGAACCGCGAATTTGGAGCAAGACTCGGTCGATGGCGTGTTGCGTAGACGCACAACGGTAACTGAAACGAGACACCGGGGAACGGGGGATTGACTGCACCTGCTCCTGCAGCGGTCTTCCGGCCCTCACGGTTTAGGATTTCCCGCCCGGCTAGCTCGCAGCGTCAATACCAGTGCAGCGGAAAAAAACAGCGCCACGATCATGAAGATCATGCTGAAGGTAAATGAACCCGTGAGAGTACGCAGGTAGCCGACAAAATAGGGGCCGACAAATCCGCCCAGACCGCCAACGGAGTTGATAAGCCCGATGGACGCCGCCGCCGCCGATTCGCTCAGCATGGCCGTCGGCAGTTGCCAAAAGCTCGGCATGAACGCCGTCGTGCACGCGCCCGACAGGATCAGCAGCCCAAGACCCAGCCACAGGTTGGCCTGGAAACCAACAGCGAGAGCCATGAACGCGCCGCAAAAGAACAAGATTAACCCTGTGTGCCAGCGCCGTTCACCCGTCCGGTCTGAGTGCCAGCCGTTCCAGAGCATCGCCACGACGCCCAATAGGTAAGGCAACGCCGCTATCAAGGTCACCGTAAGATTTGGCAGGCCCGTGGCACGCTTGAGGATCGTCGGGAACCAGAAATTGAATCCGTAGAGCCCAATAAGTGCGAAAAAGTAGACCGACGCCAGCAGAATCACTTTGCGGTTGCCGAGCGCCTGTCTTATCGTCCATGTGCCAGCGGCAGCCTTCGCTTGCTTCTCGCGCTGCAGCTCGCCCATGATCCATCCCCGCTCGTTTGCAGGCAGCCAACCAGCCTCGCGCGGCCAATCGGTCAGGTAGAGCAGAGTAAGAATGCCGAGCAATACGGCCGGAACCCCTTCCACGATGAACAGCCATCTCCACCCGGAAAAGCCGAACCAATGCACTCCCAGCAGCCATCCGGCCAGCGGCGAACCCATGACGTTTGCGACAGGAATCGCCGCCATGAACAACGCGCCGGCCCTGGCCCGATCTTCGTGCCGGAACCAATGTGTCAGGTAAACGACGATGCCGGGGAAGAATCCTGCTTCCGCGAGGCCCAAAAGAAAGCGTGCGCCGTAAAACTGTTTCGGTGTATGGACTAGGGAAACCAGTATGGTGACAAGCCCCCAGGTAATCAGGATGCGCGCAATCCAGCGCCGGGCGCTCCAGCGCTCCACGATGAGCGCCCCCGGAATCTCAAACAGGAAGTAACCGGCAAAAAAAATGCCCGCACCCAGACCGAATACACGGTCCGTAAAACCAAGGTTGTGGGACATCTCGAGGCCGGCGAAACCCACATTCACCCGGTCCAGATACGCGATGAAATAAAGGATGAACAGAAAAGGCAGGAGCCGCCACGCGATGCGGCGCCGGGCACGCTGTCCAATGACCGATAAGGTCGGTTCAGAAGCCATTCCGCCCGTCGCTTGTATCACAATCCAAGCCGGGCTTACAGCAAGAGAAGACGAATGCGGTTCCAGGGAATAGGTGGACTTTCTAGTGCGGTTTCCGACGACAGGTGGGGCTCTTGAGTTTGATTCTTTCATCGGAAACCGCAACGATCCATAACAGTCTGTCCAATGCATTCAGTTTTGGTTTCTGATTTCCTCAAACAGGGACCCTTACGGCATCCGGTTGAACGTTGTTCTTAGGACAAGTCGCGTCAATCATGGTTTTTGGGGATACTCATGTGCAGGTTAGGCTGTTAAGGAACGAGCCGATCATGTCCACCAAACAGAAGACTCGACGTTACACGCGTGTTGGGCTGCCGAAAGGGATGTTGGTTGCCTGGGAGCACGCGGGCATTCGCAAGGTTTCCCGGGTAAGCGTCTTAGCCCTTGGTGGCCTCTTCATTACAACCCTGAACCCTCCACCAGTGGGTGATACGATCCGGTTGATTTTCGAAGTGCCGGGTGGCGATGTTCGCGGACGGGCGATTGTTCGCGATTCTCAGCAGGGCAAAGGCATGGGGGTTGAATTTACGGCCATGGGCCAGGATGCACGTGCACACTTGAACCGGTTGATGAAAGTTCTGATCAGAGCATGAGGCTGCAGCTTGTCCCGCCTCGCAAGCTCTATTTTCATCTTTGTGAGAACAGGAATGCCTCAAACATGTCAGCGCGGGCCTTTTGATCCGAAGCGATGACTTGAAGCAGATCCGCGACAGAGATCATTCCAAGAAAGCGTCCCGGCTCGTCCACAACCAGCAGATGAAAAACGCTGTGTTTTTCCATCAGGCGCAGGCATTCATCCAGGGGCATCTCTGGGTGGACCACGACCAGACCTCGCGACATGATTTCCGAAACGCGCATCCATGCGGGACACTTGTTCTCTGCCGCGACTTTATCTGAAATATCGCTATGCGATACGACGCCGACCAGCCGGCCAGCGGCGTCGAGCACTCCAACAGACCGCACTTGGTGGTCACGCAGGTAGCGCGCGGCATCATGGATGGTAGCGTCCTCTTGAATGGAGAAAACGTCGTGCCGCGACTTGAGCAGATCCTGAACTTTCATCGGGCACCTCCTGAGCAGTGTAGCCGTTGCCCGCATGGTAGGCCGATTCAGATGTGTCGGGCAACTGAAATCGCCTTCCTGCGTCTATGGTTAAGTCCGCCCTAGTAAGAGACCAGATTTGGGATTTGGAGCCAACAGGGTAGACTATTGTCAGGCCGATATTTTTCTGCGCAAGGAATCCGGCGCGCATGTGGCTTCGACAGCGAAATGATGCTACGAACAGGAATCTTTCGATGAACATGGTCCGGGTGAAGAGATTAGCGCTCGCCTTAGTTGTTGTGTTTCTTCTTGCCCAATTGGTGCAACCGAAGCGGACGAATCCTCCCGTCGTTCCATCGAGATCCCTTGAGGCGCATGTCCAGGTACCTCCGAGCGTGTTGCCCATTCTGAAGCGGGCGTGCGGCGATTGTCATTCGAGCGAGACCGTGTGGCCTTGGTACAGCCATATCGCGCCGGTTTCATGGCTGGTCATCGATGACGTGAATGTTGGGCGCAGTCATGTCAATTTTCAGGATTGGGAGGCGCAGGAGAACCCCAAGGAGGCCGCCTAGCACCTCGCCCTAATTTGCAAGCAAGTAAAGGAAAAAGGGATGCCACCCTTCACGTACCGGATCATGCACAAAGAGTCGCGTCTTTCAGCGGAGGACATAACTGCACTCTGTTCCTGGTCACAAACTTTCGGCACGGCCTCAGAAGCAGCAGGGGATCACGATCACTGAAACGCACCAATTGCCCTCCTCCGCTGGAAGTATGGTGCGCAAAAGAGAAATTGTTTTCCCGCAATTCGCAATTTCCACAGATATAGGCGTAATAGTCCTACCAGCCTCGAATCTTGCAAGCCACTGATTATAGACAGGTTATAGTTATTTCGCGGTGAAATATCCAGACAAATTGACTGCCAGGGACCAAGAAAGTTTGGCTCAATTTGTGCAATTGGTCCATAGGGGTCTCCTGTTGTATCGGTAGCACAACCTACGATGGCCACAGCCAGCTCCAAATCGAGTTTTATGGCTCGGACGAGTGTTCTTCCTCCGGTCCCGATAATTTTCGGCTTGTCGCCCGCGATGCAAGCGATCCGGCGGAAAGTGGAGAAGTTCGCGTCTTCCGGTGTGCCGATTCTGATCCAGGGCGACAATGGTACGGGGAAAGGACTGCTGGCGCGCTTCATTCACAATCTGTCGGTGGCGCCTAATGCGGCGTTCGTGAAAGTGAATTGCGCGGCAATCCCGGGAACATTGCTCGAGAGCGAATTATTTGGTTATGAGAAGGGCGCATTCACAGGTGCGTATTCGTCCAAGGCTGGACGCGTCGAGCTCGCCCACGGAGGCACGCTATTCCTTGATGGGATTGATGAAATCGATATGTCTCTCCAGGCCAAGCTGCTGCAATTGTTGCAGGATGGGCAATTCTGCAGAATCGGTGGCCAGGAAGACAGGCATGTCCACCTGCACGTGATCTGCGCAACGAATCGTCACTTGGAAGATGAAATCAGATTCGGACGCTTCCGCCAGGACCTTTTTTACCGCATCAACGTGCTGCACATAAAGCTTCCTCCGCTGCGCACGCGGATCGAAGACCTCGGCAATCTGGTCGCATATTTCCTTGAGGCACATAAAATCCGGCACAACATGCAGGTACAGCCGCTCTCGCAAGCGGTAATGAAGCTCCTGGAGAGGCACTCGTGGCCGGGAAATATCCGCGAGCTGGAAAACCTGGTCGAGCGGTACGTGATACTCGGTTCTGAAGATGCTGTGTCGAGTGAGTTGCTGACCTGGGATCAAACCCACACGACCTCGGAAATTCCAACGGATGGCCAAATCCATTTAAAGAAAGTGACCCGGGAAGCTGTTCACGAGCTCGAGCGCAAGATTATCATGAGTACGCTTGAGGCGAACCGCTTGAACCGCAAGCGTACGGCCAGCGCCCTGAAAATCAGTTACCGGGCGTTGCTATACAAGATGCGCCGGGCAGGACTGCCGTCGAAGCGAACGTTGGCTAAGAAGCCGGTAGAAGCGGCACACCCTCCCTTTCCTGCAGATTGACTTCGTTCCCCGAAACACGTTTTTCTAAGTCTGGCAATCCCAGGCCGGGCTAATGTTTGAATCCCCTTCCAACGCGGCACGAGGAATGGCTGCTCTGTGGAAACAACGTTGGAAACAACGTTATATCGAAAACTAGTGGCAACGATTGGCTTTGATCTCCCATATCTCTTTCGGCCTAAACGAATGGTGCATAGCAACTTGTCGCCAGACCGAATATTGTTCGTTGCCTCGAGGAAAATGATTACCACAATATGGTAGGTAGAGCCATAGATTGTTGAAAACCCATGAGATCGTTTGCCCCCCTCGGATTGCGCATCATCTCCTTTAAAATTAGATAGATAGAAGGAATTCGACCAAGCAAACGCGGTGAATGCCGACATGGCCCATGCGTTGCTCTCTCACCGTAGTCGGTGGTGTAGCTGTGAATCTAAGGGTTTTGACCCCTTTTGGGGTAAGGGCTAAGAGGTGGAATGGATACCCGATCTGGTGAAAATCTGATTCTGGCTGATGGGGCGCCAAAGGTTCGTTCCGGCCTCAACCAATATTTTGTGCGCGGCGTGAGTTCTGCAATGCGCGCCTTGGAACGTACGATTGCCGATATTGCTCCCACGGATATTCCTGTTTTGTTGGTTGGGGAAAGTGGCACCGGGAAAGAGGTTGCGGCGCTCGAGATTCATCGTCTTTCCAGGCGGCGGAACGAAGCGTTTGTGAAGTGTGGCTGCGCCGGACTGACTGCAGAATCCCTCGCAGCGCGGTTGAATTGTGACCAGACTGGCGCAGATGATGGGACCACGAGCAGTGGTTCACTCTTCCTGGACGAAATCAGTCATCTCGACTTGGCAAGCCAGGCGCGGCTTCTCGATATGCTGCCCGACGGCGGTGGCGTCGCACCGGAGAACTGCCTCAGCGTGCGGATCATTTCCTCGACAACGCGGAATATCGAGGAGGAAATGCGCAACGGACGCTTCCGCGAGGAGCTCTATTACCGGATCAACGGCGTCATTTTGCGATTGCCCCCGCTCCGTCAGCGCAAGGATGATATTTCGGGATTGCTCGGATTTTTTCTCAAGAAGTACGCTTCGTTGTTCGGACGGCCGGAACCGCAAATGAGTCCGGCGGGGATGGACATGCTGCTGGGGCACTCCTGGCCAGGAAACATTCGCGAACTTGAAAACGTTGCGCGAAAAATCGTGGCGCTGGGAAATGAAGAGCTTGCGATCAGTAATCTATCGATTGACGATGTCCCGAAAATGGCCGAGTCTGCACTAGCTTCGTCCGGCGGAAACGGCCATGCCCCGGGCCGATCGCTGAAAGAAGCGTCCCGAGAGGCATCACGGCACGCCGAACGGGAGATGATCTTGAAGCAGCTCGAGCGGACACGCTGGAACCGTAAAAGAACGGCGCGCGATCTGCAAATCAGCTACAAAGCTTTGCTTTACAAGCTGAAGCAATTGGGCCTCGATCACCCCGATAAATCAAATGGGCAATGAAGAGAATACGATGAGCAAGAAATTGATTGTTGTTGCCGCGATTGTGCTTGCCGGTACGGGAATGGCAAGGACGGCGCAGCAAATCAAAAAGCATGACGGGAAGGAATCGAACAATCCCGCTGTCTGCCCTGTGGCGAGTTGCGGCGGAACACATTTCCAACAAATGACTGGCACTACGGTAAACTGAAATCTGCGTTCAGTGGACCGAGATTGGCCCGGACGCCTTGCACAATAGCGAGCACCGGGCAGCCAAATGAGAAAGCATCACCGGGCCTCTTTCGTATGCCCGCTCGAAAAGAGGACCAGCATTCGGGATTTGCAGCTGCAGGCGGGGGGATTCACAAATGTATAAGAAGTTCTTTGGACTCAAAGAGAATCCGTTCAACGTCAACCCGGACCCGCGCTATCTGTTCCTGACGCGTCATACACAGGAAGCGCTGGCTTGCCTGACGTACGGGATTGAGACGCGCAAGGGATTCATTCTGCTGACCGGCGAGGTAGGGACCGGAAAAACCACGCTGCTCAACAAACTGCTCGAGTGGCTGCACACGGAGCGTGTTTCGACGGCATTTGTTTTCAACCCCCGGCTAAGCGTCTCGCAGTTCTTCGAATTCATGATGGCCGACTTCGGCATCCCCTGCGAGTCGCGCCAAAAGAGCCAGGTCCTCCTCAAGCTGAACCAGTGGCTGCTGGATCGTTATCAGGCAGGGGAACGCGCCGTGCTGATCGTTGACGAGGCACAGAACCTCTCGCCGCAGATGCTGGAAGAAATCCGGTTGCTGACCAATCTGGAAACTTCAACCGAAAAACTGCTGCAGATCGTGCTCGCGGGGCAGCCGGAGCTGGAACAGAAACTCAACCAGCCGCAGCTGCGGCAGCTCCGGCAACGGATTACCTTGCGTGCGAAGACGCGTCAACTCACCATCGAGGAGACGCAGGGGTACATTCAGGAACGTTTGCGGATTGCCGGCGCGGAAAATACCGATATTTTCAGCCCGGAAGCGGTCGCGGCCGTGCACCATTACGCCCGCGGAATCGCCAGGGTGACCAACCTGTTGTGCGAACATGCTCTGGTCAGTTCCTTCGTGGACCAGCGCAATCCTGTGCCCCCTGAGATCGTAGAAGAAGTGGCCCACGACTTCGATCTGCACATCGTCGATCCCATGGCGCAGGCGCCCGCCCATCCCTACCCCCAGCCTGGCAACGGCGATCATCCCCCATTGATAGAGTCGCTGCTGCAGGCTCTGAATACCCTGGTGGACCGGCTGAACCAGACCGAAGCCGCCGTCGAATCCGATCGCGAAAGAAAGCCCTGAACGATTCATCCTTGATGTTTTTATAAAGGGTGCTCCTGCCATTTTTCATTGCAGCAGGAACTGTTGGCCAATTTCGGCAATCCCGTCAGAGGTCAGTCAAACAAGTTATAGCGGAAAATGTACCAGAGCGTGTAGAGACCGTCGCGCCAGGTGATTTTCTTGCCCTCCGCATAAGTGCGGCCGGCATAGGAGATGGGAACTTCATAGATGCGCCATGTTCCCTTCGCGATTTTTGCGGTGATTTCAGGTTCGAAGCCGAAGCGATTTGATTGGAGTTCGATGTCTTGCAGAACTTCCCGGCGAAAAACCTTGTAACAAGTCTCCATGTCGGTAAGTTTCAGGTTGGTGAAAATGTCGGAGAGTAATGTGAGGAGCTTGTTGCCAGCATAATGCCAAAAATAGTGGACGCGCTGCGGGCCGCCCAGGAATCGTGAGCCGTACACCACGTCAGCCCGGCCGTCAAAGATGGGTTCGAGGAGCTTTCCATAATCCCTGGGGTCGTATTCCAGGTCGGCATCCTGGACCAGAATGACATCACCGGTAGCCGCCTCGAACCCGCGACGCAAAGCGGCGCCTTTGCCACAGTTCTGGGACTGGTAAAGGAAGCGGATATTTTCGAGTGAAAGGCGGGCCTTGCCATTTTGCACGATCACTTCGTGCTGGCCCTCCGACTGGGCCTTGCCGAGTTCCTCGAGCAGAGGACGCGTGCCGTCGGAGGATCGGTCGTCGACGACGACAATTTCCTTGTCGATGGGCGCAGCCTGCACACGCAACAACACCTCCTCGATGAACGCGCGTTCGTTATAGACTGGGATGACGATGGAAACCTTCATTTTGATTCAGACTTCTCCATTAATCGCCAAGAATTCGGCCGCAAAGATCGCGACCAACCTGCCGGATCCCGATTCGACCATCATTGTCAAACGCGCGCTTGGGGAACGCAAACAATTTGGCCACGGCGTTTCTCTTCAGACACCGTTGCGATGGTTCGGAATCGCACCTGATTTTCGGCCTCGCGGATAGAATCCCCGCAGGGCATCCCAACGGATCACCAGCAACTCGAGGAACATCCGTACACCGTCTGCGACGACACTCACCTTGGATGCCGAGTCGTGCGCCCAGCGCACGGGAATCTCCGCCACGCGCAATCCGTGCCGCTTTGCCAGGAACAAAATCTCGGGATCGAAGCCGAAGCCCTCGATCCGCTGCTGTTCAAAAATAATCCGCG
>JBGPXQ010000145.1:0-6682 GCA_041492805.1 Terriglobia bacterium
CCAATTCACAGATGAATTACTATCAGGCGCATTACAAATTCGTGTCTTATATCACATCGATTTGAAAATTGTTAATCCAGATCAATTAACAATCCTCCTTCGATATCCTCCTCCCCATCCTCGTCATCAGGAAACTGTCGGCGCGCCGGACTGCGATTCGAACGCTCCGCCAATTTGCAGTTTCTGTTACCAGAAATCTAGCTTACGGTTGTCGGAGTCAGCGGCGGCTGGGTGATGAACCGGAAGACTTGTTGCTCACGCGGCGAACCACCGTCTGGTGCATGACGTAAATCCTCTCTGCAGCATTCTTGCCCGCTTCGGCAAAGCGGAATTCGGGACCTGCGGGGGCGGTGGACACACGGATTGGCAGATGCCCGCAGAGATCGCTTTCGACGTAGGCGGTTTCGTATCGTTTGCGAGCGGCACCCCAGGTATAAACGCGGAGCAGCGTGAAATCACAGGCCTGGCCTTCGCCCCCGTGGGATCCTGCGACGAGATACTGCGGCGCTTCCCCTCCGGAGCCATCCGGGACACGATTCAGCTCGAACCAAGCCACAACGTGCAAATCTGCAGAGCTGGCATAGTCGCGCACCGGACCTGGCAATTCAGACTCGATGAACCGCGCCAACACCCAGCCGGCGACGGGCGGCGCCGACGAACTTGTGGTTGAAGACGCGGTTTGCGCGGCATCAGGGCCGCCACTGACGGGACCTACGGAAGCGGGGCTTCCAGCCGAAGTGGAACTCGTTTTGGATCCCGACGCGCCGTTTCCGGGCGTCAGATTTTCGGCGCGCAGCACAAACAGCCAGTCTTCTTGCTTGGGTTTCTGTTCCTGACCGCCTGCGCCTTTTTCATCCGTTGAGTTGTCTTCGTTTGATTGCGGCGCATCCGCTACCGTCCGGTCCAGCACGAGGACAGGCGTACCACGCATGAACTGAAAAATGCGTTTGCCGTTGCGGCCTGGCTCGATGCGCACGTTGCTGACGGTCTTTGTCTGTCCCCGCGCCTGCACGGGCATCGTGCGCGCACGGGCGAGCATGGCGGCACTCTGCTCCCAGAGCGCCGAATCCATCAACTGACGCGTGTCCAGGAACCAACCAAGCGCACCCGAAGCCGCTCGTACTTGCGCCGCAGTCCCTTCCTGACGCGTGACTTCCACACGGTCACCATAATGTAATTCCGCAACGGGCTGGCGCACTTGCGCGAGTGTATTCCACAGAGTCACATCGCGGTCAGCAACGTATCCGATCGCCAAGATTTTCGGGGGACGCGGGCGCAACCACCAATAACCGAGGGCTGCTAAGATCAGGATGACGGGAATGATTCCCCGCATGCGAAAGATGCGTCCGAACATTTAGGCGTGATCTCCGAAATTCAGGCCGACAGCTCGCGCGGCGCGAACCATGCTGCCCTTAGGATCGACCAACCGCGTCTCGCCCACGGCCTCATCAAGTGGAACGGATTCGATCTCGCTGGCACGAAGGCAGACCATCCGGCCGAAATCGCCGCGCGCAATCAATTCCACCGCTTCGACGCCGAAGCGCGTGGCGAGGATGCGATCGAATGGACTGGGCGAGCCGCCGCGCTGAATGTGCCCCAACACTGTAATGCGCACATCCTGTTTAAGTAGAGTGTGGATCGCATCGCCTATTAAAATGCCGACTTGGCCGGGACGCGGCGCGGGAAACGGTTTGCCGGTCGGATCGAGCTCCGGCAGCTTCACGCCTTCGGCGACGACCACCAAAGAGAATTTCTTGCCCGTCGCTGCTCGCTCGCGGAGTTTTTCGCATACGGTTTCGATGGTAAACGGTATCTCCGGAATCAGGATGACGTCGGCGCCGCCGGCGATTCCCGAGTGCAACGCGATCCATCCCGCGTTACGCCCCATGACTTCGATCACCATCACGCGGCCGTGCGATTCCGCCGTGGTGTGCAGGCGGTCAATAGCGTCCGTAGCGACATGCAACGCCGTGTCAAAACCGAAGGTCACTTCAGTCGCGGAGAGGTCATTGTCGATGGTCTTGGGCACCCCCACGATCGGGATTCCCAGCCGTCCGAGGTCGCGCGCGATAGTCAGAGTGCCGTCGCCGCCAATCACAACCAGCGCGTCCAGCCCCAGTTTCCGCATATTCTCGCAGCAGGTCAGGGAATAATCGCGGCTAACCGTCTTACCATTTTCCTGGGTCTCGTAGTGAAACGGGTTCCCGCGGTTCGTCGTGCCAAGAATCGTGCCGCCGCGGGGCAGGATGCCTGCAATCGCCTCCATGGTGAGCGGCACGGTTCGCTCTGGCCAGATCAGCCCGTCGAAGCCGTCGTTGATGCCAACGACCCGCCAGCCGTGCACCAGGATGGCCGCGCGGGCCGCTCCACGGATGACGGCATTGAGCCCCGGGCAATCTCCGCCCCCGTTAGCGATGCCGATGGTCTGAATAGTGGGAGGCATACATCCTCAATGCGGCAGGCTACGGGGCCTGAAGCGCAAGTCGCTATTCTACACTATTCACTGAATGAGACTTTAATGTACGGGGAACTCTGGAGTGCAAATTGGGGTGCATGGCAGGAATCCGGTGGCATTCGACCAAAAACTTAGCGCAAGTGCAGCGGCAAGAAAGCGGTCTCGACGAATGCACAGACTAGATAGTCTTCGAGTTTCGGCGAAAGCGCTCAAGCAGGGCCGTGTGCAGGCGCTCGCGGACATCATCGGGCAGTGGGACGGGTTCGGAGTTGCAGAAAATCTGAATGGTCTTGCGCGTGGTGTCGACCACCACCCGGCAGTCGCTGCACCGGGCGAGATGTTGTTCGAGGTCGATTCTAACGCTGGCGTCGAGGACCCCATCGAGATAGCTTGTAAGTTCGAGTATGACTTTCTTGCAGTTCACTGCGATTCACTCCGTCGAAAATACTTATTCAATTTCTGGCGGAGTTTCAACCGCGTCCGTAACAGCCGCGATTTCACTGCCGCCACTGAAATTCCCAGGACTTGCGCGGTCTCTTCTGTCGAAATTCCTTCGACGTCGCGCAGGAGGAAGACCACGCGGAAAATCGGATCGAGCTCCCCGATCACTTGGGTGAGAATCTCATTGAGCTCGGTCTGGGCAAATCGCTGCTCCGGGGAGGGGCCCCAGTCCTCGATTTCGCGGAAGATGGGATCGTCTGCCTCCGTAAGAGGTTCATCGAGTGACACCTGGTTGGGACGGCGCTTGCGCAGTTTCATCAGCGCTTCATTGACCGCGATGCGCACTAGCCAGGTGTAGAACCTCGAGTCGCCCTGGAACCGGTCCAGGTTCTGGAAGGATTTCAGGAAGGCATCCTGCATCACGTCTTCCGCGTCTTCGCGGTTTTGCGTAATGTTCATTCCCAGGCGGAAGATCTTTCGTTCGTACCGGTTTACCAACTCTTCAAAAGCGGACACATCACCGGCCTTGGCCGCAGACACCAGTTGCGCTTCGTCATCACGGACGATCGTAGAAGCCAGCGGTTTTGGATCGGTGGCGCTCACGATTCTTCGTGCTCCCAGCGTCAGTTGGGGGGACCCGGCAACGCTCAATTGGCAGGGTACCATAATCTACTTAGCCATCCACTATCTCCGATCGCACTCCCCATTCGGATGCGCGGGAGTGCCTTCCGGATGCAGGAGTTTTTCATAGGCCACCATCCTGTTGCAGGAAAAGGGACAATCTGGAATGAGCGCCGGTCAAGTGTGGCGAGAGATATTCCGGGAGCACCCTGAAGCGACACGATGAGTATGGGGACGACCATACGGGAGTATTTAGTTTGATCGGGATGATGAACCGGATTTACAAATGGTACAATCTGGACCCTGAGCTTTGTGCAAGCCGTTTTTGGGACATCGTATCTACCAATTGTGTGCGATGCCTGGAACGGAAATCAGAAGAGCGCGCCTTTGCACGGCCTCTCCCATGAGGTCTGCACGGCGACCTCGAGGGAACTCGATCTTCGAGACGCGGAAGAAACTTGAACCAAGGAACTGGCGCCGACTTGTTCACAGACAGATGGAGAATTGGGAGCGCCCGGGTAACCCGGGCATAACATGCGGACCTTGCCGGATCATTTACGCAGTGGGATGAAGCTCGTGATCGTTGGGTGCAATCCCGGAGACCGTTCTGCTCGTGTCGGCCATTACTATGCCGGCCGGGGAAATGAATTCTGGCCGCTGATTCATGATTCGGGCATCGTGCCGGAGCTTCTCGAGCATCGCGATGACAAGCGCATGATCGAGTTCGGAATCGGGCTGACCGATCTGGTCAAGCGGCCGACGCGCGGGGTTGAGGAATTGCGTCGCGAGGAGTATGCCGAGGGCCGCATCCTGCTGGCGCAGAAGCTGGACCAATATGCGCCCCAGGTGATCGCCTTCAACGGCAAAACCGCCTATGAGAACTTCTCGCAACGACCGTGTAATCTGGGCCTTCAGAAGGAGCGCCTGTACGGTGCGCTGGTATTCGTTCTGCCATCGACGAGCGGAAAGAATGCCCTTGGTCGAAGCGCCAAACTACGTTACTTCCGCCAACTCGCCAGGTTGCTCGCGAAATTGAAGAAGCAAAGCCAATAGGCTGTAATCGGAACGTGCGGAGCTTCGCATGGGCACCTCCGCTTGGGGGACTGCCAACATAGACGATGACAACGCGAGTCCAATCCGGCGCCACTGCCAGCCGCTTCTCACGAAGTGAGCTGATGGTTGCGGCGGCTGCGCGCGAGATCCACGACGGCGAACTCGTATTCGTTGGGATGCGTTTGCCGATGATCGCTTTCGTTGTCGCCAAGCGCACGCACGCGCCTGGTGCCGTGGGGCTCTTCGAAAATGGCGTGATCCGGGACACGCCCGCATCAGAACTGCTCTATACCATGGGCGATCCGCCGAATCTGTTGAAGGCGAGCTACTGCGGGGACATGCTTTCCGTGATGTCGCTGCTCCAACAGGGCCGTGTAAATGTCGGTTTTCTGGGAGCGGCCGAGGTGGACCGGTTTGGCAACCTCAATACCACGTGGGGCAGCCGCAACGGGCAACAAATCCGGCTGCCCGGGTCGGGCGGCGCCTGCGACATCGCAAGCCTTTCGCAGCGCACCGTTGTGCTTCTCGAGCACAACCGCTTACGTCTGGTTTCGCGGGTCGGACATATCACTTCGCCGGGAAATGGAACGGGCAATGGCTGGCGCCGCGAGCAAGGTCTTCCTCTGCGCTCCGGCCCTTCGGCGATCATCACGACGATGGGCGTGCTGCGCTTCGGCGAAGACGGCGAAGCATACCTGGCCTCGGTCCATCCGGGTATGAGCGTGGAGGACGTCTTGAGCGATACGGGATGGACTCTCCGCGTGGCAGATGACTTGGCCGTGACACCGGAGCCGGATAGCACCGAACTCGCCGTGATTCGCAAAATTGACCCCAATCGTTTCTGGACAAAATCGTGATGGGGATGATCGCTTCCAAACTCATTTCCATGCGGCAGGCCGTCGCTGAACACGTGCCATCCGGCTCGATGGTGCTGATGGGCGCACAGCTCGAGCAGATGATTCCGTTCGCGGCGGGCCATGAAATCATCCGCCAGGGGCGCCGAGACTTGACGCTCGTCGGACCCATCTCCGACATCCTGTTCGACCAGATGATCGGCGCGGGCTGCGTCTCGCGCGTGATGGCGGCCTGGATTGGCAATGCCTCGGCAGGTATGGGTTACTGCTTTCGCCGCGCTGTCGAGAAGAGCATCCCGCGTGCGATTGAAACAGTAGACCACACGAATCTCACCATCGCGCTTGCACTCCACGCCGCCGCGATGGGTGTCCCTTTCATGCCGACGTACACGACGCTCGGCAGCGATCTGCTCAAGCGCAACGGGAATCTGCGTGAATTTTCTTCGCCGGTGAACGAAGAGCGGCTCGTTGCCGTGCGCGCGTTGCGGCCGGACGTGGCCATTCTGCATGTGCAGCGGGCGGACGCTTCCGGCAACGCCCACCTGTGGGGCAATCTGGGTGTCGCCATCGACGGTGCTCGCGCATCGCGCAAAGTTATTGTTGTCGCTGAAGAAATTGTTGCTCACGAGGTGATCGCCTCAGATCCGAATCGCACGCTCCTCCCGGGGTTTTTGGTTACGGCGGTCGTGCACGATCCCTGGGGCGCGCATCCTTCGCCAGTGCAGGGTTACTACGGACGCGACCATGCTTTCTTCCACGAATATCACGATCAAACGCGTGAACTGGATGGTTTTGAGCGGTGGGTCAAGCTTTGGGTCGCGGAGGTTCCCTCGCGCGCGGCTTATTTGAAGCAGTTGGGCGATTCCCGCGCGGACAATCTGAGGGTTCGGGAACACGCTCTTTCTGTGCCGGTGGATTTTGGTTTCTAAGGAGTGAAGTCGAAATATGCCGAAAGCGAAAATTAAATTTCTGCACAAACCAAATTGCACAACGTGCCGTAAAGCGAAGGCGTTTCTGGAAAAGAAGAAAGCCGACCTGGAACTACGCGACCTGGGAAAAGATCCATTGTCCATCGCTGAGTTGGACCAGATCATTGGCAGCCGCGACCATCGCAAGTTCCTGAACACTCGGAATGAGCTCTACCGCAAACGCAAGATGGGGAAAAATCCTCCGCCGCGCGACGAGGCCCTGAAATTGATGGCTACACAGCCAAACCTGATTCGCCGTCCGGTCGTGCTCCGCGGAGCTGAGATTGTCC
>JBGPXQ010000158.1:0-6300 GCA_041492805.1 Terriglobia bacterium
AAGGGTGACCGCTGTGCCCTGGTCGCTCCGAACAGCATCCGGTGGGCCGCACTCGACCTCGCGATCCTCGCCGAAGGGCTCATCGCCGTCCCACTGTACGCCCGCCAGGCCCCCGCCGAACTTGTCGCGATGATGCGCGACGCCGGACCGGGCCTGACCTGCTGCGGCGACGAAACTCTTCGTGATTCCATCGCCGCCGCGTGGCCGGATGCGCCACGCCTCGTGTTGTTTGACGAGATTTTCGCGACGCCTGCTCCCGCTTCGCTGCCCCCGCCCATCCCCCTCACGCCCCAGGACGCCGTCGCCATACTTTACACATCGGGGACTTCGGGCGAAGCCAAAGGCGTCATACTCACCGTGGGCAACCTTGGCCACATGCTTTCGTGCACCACGGCGCGCCTCGATCAACTGATGGGGCCGCGCGATGTGCCAGACCGTGTCTTCCACTACCTGCCGTTCTGTTTCGCCGGGTCGTGGATTCTGCTGCTGTCGTGCCTGTCCCGCGAGAGCGTCCTCACGCTTTCCACGGACCTCACGAAACTTGCCGGGGAAATTCGCGGCGCCTCACCCAATTATTTTCTCAATGTTCCCACGTTACTGGAACGCATCCGCACCGGCGTCGAGGACAACATCCGCAAACGTGGGGGCACGATCGCGAAGATTTTCGATCGTGCGCGGGCCGCGTGGCTCCGGGTCGACGCGAAGACGCCACAGCCGTGGGATTTTCTCTGGCTCGGCCTGGCGGGGATGTTTATTTTCCCTTCCATCCGAAAACGTCTCGGCCCGAATCTTCGCGCGCTCATTTGCGGCTCGGCGCCGCTCGCGCGGGAAACGCAGCTGTTTTTCATGATGCTCGGAATTCCTGTGCTCCAGGTGTACGGACTTACGGAGACTACGGGCATCTGCACGATGGACGACCCGCGCCACATCGATCCGGGGCGCGTCGGGCCCGCCATTCCCGGCATTGAGATGAAGCTCGGTGAAAACAGCGAGATTCTCGCCCGCGGGCCGAATATTTTTCCGGGCTACTGGAACCGGCCGGAGCAAACGGCGCAGGTGCTTCGGGACGGCTGGTTCCACACCGGTGATCAGGGCGACGTGGACGCGAATGGAAATTGGCGCATCACCGGGAGACTGAAAAATCTTATCATTCTGAATTCCGGCCACAACATTGCGCCCGAGCCAATTGAGGAAGAACTGCTCCGTGCCCTTCGCAGTGCGCAGCAAGTCGTACTGATCGGCAACGGCCGCAGCTTCCTTACAGCGATCATTGCGGGCGAGGTCGTGGGCGCGGAAATCGAGTCGCAAATCGAGCGGTTGAACGCTACACTCCCTCATTATCGGAAGATTCGGATGTTTCACGCTGTGCAGGAGTCATTTACGATAGAAAATGGCTTGCTTACGGCCAACGGCAAGCTCAAGCGCGACGCGATTGCGGCGCGGTATGGCGAAGAAATCGAGCGGATGTACGCGAAGACTGCGGGATAAGGTTGGGAATGAACAACTACAACGGGAAGACAATTTCCTGGAAAGCGGCCGGCGGCGTCGTAGAGGTGGCGCTCGACCGCGCGCCCGCCAACGAAATCGGCCTGGCCGTGCTGGACGATCTCGAGCGTTTCGCCGCCGCGCTTCCCGAACTCGAAGCGAATGCGAGCGCTTTGATTCTTTACAGCAAGCAGAGCGCCGGATTTTCCGCCGGCGCCGACCTGCGGGAACTGTACGCGCTCGTTCAGCAAACTGACGCTGCCTCAGCAGCGAAGGGCGTCCGCGAGTTCCTGGAACGCATTCATGCCGTGCTCAACCGGCTTGACACATCGCCGCTCACGACCATCGCGGCCGTTCACGGTGTTTGCTTCGGTGGCGGGTTCGAACTGGCCCTGACGTGCGACCTCATTGTCGCCGACAAGATGGCGCGCTTCTGTTTTCCCGAGCTGCGCCTGGGGCTGATCCCCGGCTTCGGCGGCATCCCGCGGCTGAAGCGCGACATCGGCAACGCCGTAGTCCGCGATCTGCTTCTTACCGGACGCAGCATCAATGCGACAAAGGCACTCGCCGTTGGTCTCGCCAGCCAAGTCGCCGCCGAGGGCGAAGCTCTCCGTTTGGCCCGCGCCACCGCCGCGCAAGTAACCAAATTTGACCGCGCCACCGCTGCCGCCGCAAAGCGTTTCATCAAGCCGCTTCCCGTTGAAGAATTGCGCCGCGAGATCGATATTTTCTGCCAACTCTTCACGCAGCCGGCCGTCATGCAAGGTCTGCGTAAGTTCGTCGAAGATGCCGGCGCGCATCCGTACTTGCCTTAGCCAGACGCCTGCGCCCTTTTCCTGTAAAATGCCCGAGGGGTATTTAGTGCGACAATCATGAACACCGTGGAACAAACGACTGACGAAATCCTGAATCTGGCGGCAGCGCACTTCAAAGTCCCGCGCGCCGATCTCCAGGCCAGCGATGATTTCTACAAAAAGCTCGGGATTGACAGTTTGCAGGCCTTAGAACTGCTCTCGCGCCTCGAAAACCACTTCGGGGTCGAACTCCCTGATTACGAAATCCAGGGCGTCAGCGACTTCCGCACCCTGGCCACCCGCATCCAGGCAAGGCTGTAGAACATCACAAAGGAAAAGAGGCTCCGGACGGCGAATAAAGGGCCTCTTTTGATGGATTCCTTCTTATAATCTATCTTCGCTCAATTGCTTTGTTTCTCCGTGGTTTTCTCGATGCTGGATTTGAAACATTACGACTCGCTCGGAGCGGCCTTGTGCGATGCGCTCGACCGCTGGCCGGAAGAGGTCTGCCTGATCGAGGCTGACCGCGAGCGCGAGCGTTCGCGCCTGACCTACCGTCAATTTAGCGAAGCCGCCGAGCCGCTGGCCGCGGCACTCGAAGATTCTGGCTTTGTACCCGGGGACCGGGCCGCGATCATCATGACCAATCAGCCGAAATGGCTGATCTCCGCCTACGCGATTTTTTTCGCTGGCGGCGTAGTCGTCCCGCTCGATTACAAGCTCTCCGCCGCCGAGCACCTGCAATTGCTCGCGCACTCGAAAGCCCGGGTGCTGGTCGTGGAATATCCACTCTGGCGCGCCATCACGCAGGCCGCCGCATTCCACGAGCACAAGCTGCACACTGTCCTTGTCACCGAAGCGCCGCCGAACGCCGATCTGTCAGGTGGCCTGCGGTGGGAAGAGTTTCGCGGGACGCATGCGCCCGAATTCCAGCCGCGTACACGCAAGGACGCCGCGTGCATCGTCTATTCCTCGGGCACGGGAGGCCGCCCGAAGGGCTGCGTCCTGACCCATGAGAACTATCTCGAACAGTGCGCGGCTGTGACGCCGATTTTCCCATTCTGGCCCGGGGCCCGCTACTTGAGCATTATTCCGACGAATCATGCGATTGATTTCATGGGCGGGTTCATCATGCCGTTCACCGGCGGCGGCACCGTCATTCACTTGCGCTCTTTGCGGCCCGAATACATCCGCGAGGCGTTTACACGATACAAGATCACCTACATGGCCGTAGTGCCTCTGATCCTGAAAAATTTGCAGCGAGGTCTGCGAGAAAGATTTGCCGCGTTGCCGTCCGCCAAACGGCAAGTGCTGAATGCGCTCATTCGTTTGAATCGTGCATTCACTCACCGTAAACCTCGCCCTGCTCTCAGTCGGGTACTCCTGAAAGACATCCACCAGGCGTTTGGCGGCGGATTGCAGGCGCTGCTTGTCGGGGGCGCATTTACAGAGCCCGCTACGATCGAGTTTTTCCACAACCTCGGCATCCCCATTTACAACGGTTATGGATCTACGGAGGCGTGCACCGCTATCACGGTGAACGATCTCAAACCATTTCGGCCCGACACTATCGGCAAGCCCGTTCGCGGGATGGAGATCCGCATCGAGAATGCCAACGCTGATGGAATTGGCGAAGTTTGTGTGCGCAGCAAGACCGTAATGTCGCATTATCTTGACGATCCGGAAATGACGGCGGAAACGATTGTGGATGGCTGGCTGATGACGGGCGACCTCGGCCGCATCGACGCGACAGGCCATTTGCAACTCTTCGGCCGCAAGAAAAACATGATCGTCACCGCCGAAGGAAAGAACATCTATCCGGAAGACATCGAGAACGCGTTCGAAGGCCTCCCCGTGAAAGAGTTCTGCGTGTTCGCGGCCAACTACGTCTGGCCACAGCGGACAATGGTTGGCGAACAGCTCATCCTTGTGCTTCATCCCGAACCGGGTCAGTCTATGAGCGACGCCCTGCGCGCAGAAATCTCCCGGCGCAACGCGCAGCTTCTGAATTACAAGCGCATCGGCGGCTACATTGTGTGGGACCAGGATTTTCCGCGCACCGCCTCGATGAAAACCAAACGCGCCGTGCTTGCTGAGCAGATCGGCAAACAGCTCGACCGCAGTGCGATGGTTTCCATTTGAACGAGCGCTACTTCACGATCGTGAATCCAGCCGCGGGCGGTGGACGCTGCGGGAAGCTCGCTCCAGCAGCGCTCGACAGTCTGCGTTCCGCGGGCCTTGCCATCGAAGTGCACGAAACGCGCGCTCCCGGCGAAGCCGCTGTGCTTGCGCATGGCGCCTATGCACAAGGCTTCCGCAATTTCATCGCGGTTGGCGGCGACGGCACAGGCTTCGAAATCGTCAACGGACTTTTTCCCGCTGCTGTCTCTGAAGGACGCGCCGCGCTCGGTTTTCTTCCTCTCGGGACCGGTAATTCTTTCCTCCGCGACTTCACCGATCGCGGGGCGGACTATGCCGTCGAGGCGATCGTTACCCGCCGGCGGCGTCCGTGCGACGTGATCCGTCTGAACCACGCAGGTGGCTCGCTCTTCTACATCAACACGCTGAACATGGGTTTTGCCGCGGATGTGGCCACGCTCACCAACCGCCGCCTGAAGCGTCTGGGTGAGCTTGGCTATGTGGTTGGTGTGCTGGTATCTCTGGCACGGCTGCGCCGGCGCCCGTTCCCATTGCGCGCCGATGGCGAGCGCGAAGACCGCCGCTGCCTGTTTCTTGCATTCAGCAACAGCAAGTACACTGGCGGTAAAATGATGATTGCGCCGCATGCATCGATCGACAGCGGCACGATTGAATTTGTCCACTGGGGACCGATCGGGCGCTTCGGCCTGGTACGGAACCTCCGGACCCTGTTTGACGGCTCGCATATCCGGCACCCTCTGGCGTCGCGACGTCCTGCAATGCGGATCGAATTCGATCTCAACGAACCCGTGGACGTTGTCGTGGACGGTGAAGTGCTCACACTCGAAGTCGAATCGCTCGAAGTGCTCCCCGGCGCGCTGGATGTGATCGTATGAACGGCGAAAGCGAACAGCGGGTTTCTGCAGCCTCGGCGACCAACATGCCGTCCGACCGCGGCCTGCGCCGCGCGTGGGCATTTGTGCGCAGCACGTTTCACTGGCTGCTCTGCGCGGCGTATTTCTTTCCCGTGTGCGCCTTCCTCGTACTGCTCGGCATTTTCGTCGATCCCCGCAAGAACGACGGCGCGCAGCGCATGCTCTGCCGCATCACCATGAAGCTCGCGGGCGCAAAGCTCGTCGTGCGCCGCACGCCCGGTTTTGATCCGAAGCGCACCTGTTTTCTCCTGATCAACCACGTCAATCTGTTCGATCCATTCGTGGCGTACGCCGCGATTCCGCAATTCTTCCGGGGCCTGGAGTTCGAATCGCACTTCCGCATTCCCGTGTACGGCTGGATGATGAAACGCTTCGGCAACGTTCCCGTGCCGGACAACAACCGCCCGTCCGACCTGAAAAGAATGTGGCGGTTGACGCGCGCCGCGCTCGACTCGGGCGTCAGTCTCGCCGTTTTCCCCGAAGGGCAGCGCACCCTGGATGGGCGCCTCGGGTCGTTCAAGGACGGCGTCTTCCGCATGGCGCTGCAATTTGGCACGCCCATCGTCCCGGTCAGTATGGTCGGCGCGTTCGAATTCAACAAGAAGACAAGCTGGTTGCTCCGGCCGGGCACGATCACCGTTTATCTCCATGACGTCATCGAAACGAAGGGTCTGCACAAGCAGGACTTCCCCGCGCTTCGCGATCGCGTGCAAGCCATCATTTCGCGTCCGATTGACGAGGCGCTCGACGCCTCACGAAAAAACTGATCCTTTGATTGCAGGGGAAGAACTATAGGGTGCGGCGAATTCCTGGAAGCGTGCGTCCGGCTTTGGTTTCCTGCCAGGTGTGGACGATGCGGTGAATAACAGTGATCGTCGAAACCACGGAGATGACCCAAAGAGCCGGCGCCATGCGATTGAAGATGCCGCCGAGGATCAGCAGGACCA
>JBGPXQ010000128.1:0-7174 GCA_041492805.1 Terriglobia bacterium
ATTCTGACCCTGCCGCGAGAGATCACCATGGCCGGCGATGTCCATATCCGCTGCTTCGCGCAGGTCGTGCGTGTCGAGCCGCACAACGGCCGCCGAGGCTTCGCGGCTCGCATCGACCGCTACGAATTTCTTCCTGCCGTAACCTCAGCCATAGTCTGATTGGGGCGACCCATCCGTAGGAAGCATTCCCTATTCCTCTCGCGAGGCGGTCTTTTCCCCATTTATGCAGTAGAATCATTTCTTGCAGTGGTGCCCTGGAGGGATGATGGATCACTATGATGCCAAATCGGCGCTCGATGAGTTGAGAGAAGATGCAGTGTTGCCCCACCCGGTTCGCCTGCGCGACATGATCCTGCGCACGCAGCTCAACGCGGGCGACGCGCTCGAGCTGAATCGTGAGTTTCAGAATTATCTGTCGCACTACGGCGAGACGCAAAAGGTTGCGCTCGAGATACTGGAAAAAATAGCCGCCAGCGTTTCGGGAAATCCGTAAGGGACTCCGTCAGAACCACCCGCTCGCAGTGGGCCTATGGACGGCGCCGTGCAGCCACGGAATCCGGCCGCGTTGGGGAAGTGGTATTGCTCTTGAATAGATACTAAGGAGTCCGAGGTACCCCCGTAGGGCCGGCAGCCGAGGCGGGCCAGAATCATGCCGCGAGAAACAATCCTGATCGATGCGGACGATACGCTCTGGGAAAATAACGTCTTCTTCGAGCAAACCATCGAAGAATTTCTGACGTTGCTGGAGCCCTTTGGCTATCCGCGAGAGTACGCGCGCCACATCCTGAACGAAACCGAGCGCCGCAATATCCGCCAGCACGGTTACGGCGTGCGCAGCTTCGGCAAGTCGCTCGAGGACACCTACATGAAACTTGCCGGGCACCTGGCCGAACGCGCCAAGGTCGAGGCGATCCATCATCGCGTCGCCGAACTCGAACGCACGCCACCGAACGTTCTCGACGGAGTGGTCGAAACGCTGGATTATCTCGCCGAGCGGCATCGGCTGATCTTATTCACGAAGGGCGAACCGGCGGAACAGGCGGCCAAGGTCGAGCGGTCCGGATTGCAGATTCATTTCGAGGCGATCGAGATTGTGCCGGAAAAAGATGTGGCGACATACCGCTCACTGGTGAACCGGCACCATGTCGTGAAATCGCGCGGATGGATGGTTGGCAACAGTCCGCGCAGCGATATCAACCCGGCGCTCGAGGCAGGGTTGAACGCGGTGTTCATCCCGCATCCGGCCACCTGGGCTCTGGAGCATGATGAAGTACGCAGCGGGGCGGGCCGCCTGCTTATTTTGACAAGCTTCCGCGACCTGCGCGAACATTTCTAAACAACTCCAAACATGCGCATGCGGCTGGAACAGGACCCACGGTGTTGGGGGCGTGATTGTTTTTGGAAGGGACATCATGACGGATTGGCGGAAAGAATGGAATGAGTTCGAAGACGCTACGTACCTCGATGCTGCGGGACAAGGCCCGCTGCCGCGCGTTGCGCTTCATGCTGCTGCGCAGGCGCTCGAATGGAAGAAATTCCCCCATACCATGCCTGACAGCGTCTACTTTGACCTGCCAAACCGCGTTCGAACCTCGCTGGCAAATCTGATCGGGGGCCGCGACGAGGAAATTGCCATCACCACGGGCGCATCCTCAGGGCTGGCTGCGGTTGCTGCGGGACTCGATTGGAAGCCCGGCGATGAAGTCCTCATTGCGCGCGGAGAATTCCCGGCGCATTTCACCACATGGCTCCCGATGCAGGCTGCCGGAAAATTGAAAGTGATTGTGGTCGAGCCGCGCGGACGATTCTTCACTGCCGATGATTTCATCGCTCATCTCGGCCCGCGCACGCGCCTGGTTTCGACGAGCCTCGTGCGCTTCGATGATGGCGTGCGGCTCGATGCGGCCAGGATCGCGCGCGCTTGCCACGACGCCGGCACGCTCCTGCTACTTGACGCAGCGCAGTGCGCGGGCGCAATGCCGATCGATGTTCGCGCGCTGGGCGCCGATTTCCTTACCGCCTCTGGATACAAATGGCTTCTGTCGCCGTACGGCACCGGCTTTTTCTGGGCGCGAGGGGACTTGATCGAACAAATGCGTGTGGGACCTTTCTACTGGATGGCGCTCGAAGATGCCGAGCAGTTCCACACGCTCTCTACAGGCGTTTATAACCTGGCGAAGGGTGCACGGCGCTGGGATTCGCCCGAGACTGCAAGTTTTTCCAATCTCGCCGCGATGGATGCATCGCTTGCATTGCTATTGCGCGTGGGCGTGGAAGCGGTCTGGGAACACACCCGCCGTCTGACCGCCATGATGATCGAGCGCCTGCCCCTCGACCGCTACGTGCTGACGAGCCCTACCTCCGCCGGCGCGCGCGGTACCTACGCCTGCGTGGCGGCACGCAAACCGGCAATGACGGCGCAAGTATTTGAACGCTTGCGCGCCGCCCAAGTTTTCGTGAGTCTGCGGGAAGGGGCGCTGCGGATCTCTCCGCACCTCTACAATTCCGAGCGCGACGTCGATCGCCTGTTGACGGTTCTCGCCGCCTAATCGGCTTTGCCACCTGAAATGACGGCCGGGGTTCGCTTCCTGTTTCGGGCAAGCGACTGCGCAATCAGTACACTGGAGCGCGGGAGCGGAACGGGATGTGCACGACGGCTTCAAGGTCGATGGGCTCACCGTTTTTTTCCGCCGGCTGAAATTTCCACTGCGCAAGAGCCTCCATCGCATTGGCGTCGAGATGAGAGTCCACACCGTGCACTAATTGAATGCTGTCCACGGTGCCATCCTTGCGGATCACGGCGTAGAGCACCACTTCTCCCTCCACATGCGCCGTGCGGAACTCGGGCGGATACTTCGGATCCACCTTCCGCAATGGGACCGGCCCCGCGACGTCTGACGCCTCCGGTCTTGTGTATGTGCCAGCATTCATCTCATCCATTTCGGCAAAATTCAGCACCCAACTTCCAGACGCACTCGTCATATTCGGCATGTTCACGTGCAGCGTGTAGACGCGCTTCGAACCCAGCACCTTCTCGGGTGGCCCGTCCAGCTTGGGACTCTCATGCGCGGAACCTGAATTGAGCGGGGGAGCGTTCGAATCCCGAGGAGGAATGCTCACCCGCGGAATCGCCAGCGAGGACAGCGGATTCCCCGCGCCCCGCGATACAGAACCGATGCCGGGCCCAGAAGCGGAAGACGTGTTCGCACTGTTCCCGCCGCTGATGAAAATGCCTTCCGGACCATGACCTCCTCCCCCTGCGGTAGATCCTCCGTTCGCGCCACTGCCCTCCGCGGTTCCGCCAGGCACACCGGGTTGCGGTCCTTCCGGCGAGATCGAGAAGCGCGCCGAAAGATTCCCGGCCGGGATTGAGGGAGGCGGCGCCACAGGCGCCGGCGTTGCGGAAAGCGCGATCAGCGTGCCACTTTCCCCGCCCGGCTGCTGTGCAATTTCAGGCGCGGCCGCGTTCGTATCGCCCCTTTGCTGTGCCGCGCGTGGCGCTGACATTGGGCTGACCGGCAGGGCCGGTTTGGGCGGCGCCTGGGTCGATGAAGCGATGTTGATCTCGCCCACCAGCTTTTCTGGGGTAGAAATTTCCGGAGCGGCGGCATCCTGCCCCACGCGCAGTGTAGGTGCCTCCGGCCGCATCGCAGCAAGTTGCTCAGGAGTGAGCTGCAACTTCGGACGCGCCGGCTCGGATCCGGCAAGCCGCACGATGTTCGGAAGCTGAGGCAGGATCTTGGGTGGCTCGGGTGGCGCCGCCGGTTGAATCAGAGTCTGCCGAGGATGCGTCGGATGCAGCGGCTCGGAGATGATCGTTTGCCGCGGATGAAATGCGTCGGCGCCGCGCTGGGGAGGAGTCTTCGAGGGGTCGCTTCGGGGTGCCGCCTTTGGTGCCGGAGCTGCGGGCAGGACGGCCAGAAAATCTTTCACGTGGCCATACCACGTCAGCTCCATTTGCGGTGCCAGAACTTCGGCGCGGGCTGGCCGGATGTTCCAGATCGGCGGAGGAAACACGATGAGGAGCGCCTGGCAGACAACCGCGGCAGCAAACGCCGCCTTCGGAAACCGTTGCTCGATCCAGCAATCGCGAAAGTATGGCGCGCCGAGAAACCTTTTTGGCGGGACCGGCCCGCGAAGCAAAGCTACAACGCTGGAGATGAATTCTTCTCGCCAGCCAATCCATGCAATTGCAAGCCGTGGGAAACGAGGCTTGGCTTCCGGGTCGTGGCCGGAAGTCAGACCCCGTCCCCGTTGCGTGTCACCGGCGGCGCGCACTTGAATCATCCCGTGCGAATTATACGCCTCCAGCCCCTCTACCGGCCCGGCAATGCAAAGGAATGGCTTGCCGTTCACCGTGCAATTTGCAACGATAAGCTTCCAATTCGAGCGCCCGGCTGAAGGTGCTACTGTTCGAACGCCGGGGGAATGTGAGTCATTATGTCGACAACCGCTCGTTCCAACTCGGCTCCTCGCCGATTTCCGCTTTGGGCAAAGATTGTGCTGGGGCTGTTCGTTGTGTTGCTCATGATCGCGCTAGCAGCGCCTTATTTTCTGAACGTCGACCGCTACCGAGGCACTATCGCCGACGCGATTCAGAAGCAGACCGGACGGCATGTCACGCTTGGCAAGATTCGCGCGCAGTTCTTGCCAGGAGTCGGGTTCGTCGTCGAAGAATTGCATATCGGGAATCCGGAGGGATTTCCGGCGGGCGATCTTGTTTCCGCCAGTGAAATCCGCGGCAATCTGGCAATTGGACCGTTGCTGCACGGGATCATTCATCTCAACTCCTTCGACCTGGTGCGCCCAAAGCTGACGCTCCTCACGAACACCAACGGGAAAGACAATTACACATTTCCTTCTTCCAGCCCGGCGCAAAAGAAGCCGGCGGCGGCCGGCGGGCCCGCGAAAACGGAGGACACCTCCTCAGGCATGTCGCTCGATCAAATTGACAGCATCAACCTGACCGACGCAGAGGTGCTGGTGGGCAGCATCATTCGAGGAGCCGTCGCGCCATTAGCGGACACAAAGGGCATCAACATCACCCTGCACAATTTCGTCGTGAATCCAATGCGCACGCACGACTGGCAAGCGGAATCAAAGCTATCCGGGGTGACGCTCGCGTTGACCGGCTGGAGCGAGCCGATCGCGTTCCGCTCGGGACAATTCACACTTTCGGGCGGAAAATTGGAAGCGCAATTTGTCGCTGACCTTGCAAAAGCCTCCGACGTCAAGGGCACGCTCAGTGTGCCCGATTTCGAGCACCCGCAAGCGAATTTTGAAATGAGCGCATCACATCTCGACGTCGATAAACTGATGGCCGCGGCGGGCAGCGGACCAAGCGGGGCGTCTTCTACTCCCTCCAAGCGGGCGGATCCGCCAGCCGGCAAGAGCGAGCTGGTCGCACGAGGCCACATCAACATCGAGAAAATTACGACGAAGCCCTACGCCGTAGGGCCCTCCAACATCGAAATCCGTGTGTACACCGATCGCGCAGAACTCTGGCCCGTCTCCATCGGCATGTATGGAGGGACGCTGCAGATCTCTTCGCGGGTGGATCGCGTGACCGATCCTGCGCGTTTCACCGCCAACGTTCAGATGCGCAACCTGGATGTCGCCAAGGTGCTCGACGTCACTCCCGCTGCGCGCGGCAAAATGGGCGGCACCGGCGAACTCGATCTGCAGCTTCTCGGCAATCTGAGTGACGCGTGGAAGAAATCGCTGTCCGGCACGGGAAAGTTTGCCGTGCGCAATGGACACTTGCCGGGAGTGAATCTCGCCGGCGCGGCGCAATCACTGGGGAAATTGGCCGGCGTCGGCGGAGACACGCCGTTCACTATTCTCGAAGGCGACATCAATATCGCCGGCGAGCGCGTCTCGAGCAAGCAGATTCACCTCGACTCACCGAGCGGAATCGTAGACTTACGCGGCAGCGTGGGCCTCGACGGATCGCTCGACTATCAGGGGCAGGTTACGGTCAACCCGGAAGCTGCGGTGGGCGGATCTGGCGCACTCGGCGGCATCGTGGGCGGCCTTATCGGCAGCCGCGTGGGAAAAATTACCGTGCCGATCGCGCTCGGCGGAACGGTCGACAGCCCGAAAGTGCAGCCCGGCAAAAGCGTCCCGAGCTTTGCAGCGCCCGCGTCGGCTTCAGGCTCGGCACCTTCTACGGCGCCTGCTGCCCAGCCCGCAGCACCGCCAAACCCGATCGATACCCTGAAAGACTTGTTCAAGAAACACTAGCGGACTGCAACATGATCTTCACGCGGCCAGCGCAAGCCTGTAAAAACTAAGCGCGGCATCGCCCTGCTCGACCACGCGCGCAAGTTCGAGTTCCCCAATACGCTCCGGCAACGCACGCTTGCGCAAGTGCTCCACTATGACGCACCCGCCAGGCGCCACAATCGGCGACTCACCCAGAAATTCAAGGACGCTCTCATATTCTTCCGCCGCCGCGTAGGGCGGATCGAGAAAAACGAATTGCGCGTGCACATGACGCGCCTCGAGCCGCTCGAGCCCGCGCAAGACGTCCACACCGAGAATTTCAGCCTCGCCACTTATGCCGAGCGATTCCAGGTTGCGGCGGATTAAAGCCGCCGCCGACGCGTGCTGTTCGACAAAAATCGCCGTGCGCGCGCCTCGGCTCAGCGCTTCGATGCCTACCGCGCCCGTTCCCGCGTACAGATCCACGAACAGGGAGTCTTCGACCGTCGGACCCAGGATATTAAACAGCGTCTCCCGCAAGCGATCGCTCGTGGGCCGCAGCGCCTGGCCTTTCAGGCTGCGAAGTGTCCGGCTCCGGTATTTCCCCGCGATTACGCGCATGAGAAGGCCGCGACTCGTGATCCGTGATTTGTGATTCGTGTCGGGCAGGGCCCGGGGACCAAGGAAAGTTCTGAGCCAAAAGTTAAAAACTGAGTATTAGAGCCTCTCTCAAAGCGCAATCTGGCTCGCATTTGACTTTCCTCCTTTGACTCCCGACATCCTGTCCTACATGAATTACGGGTTACGAATCACCAGTCACTAATCACCAGCACAACTCTCTCATCCGACGGACGCAAGCTGGTAGCGCCGCTGCCATTCCTGCGGAAGCTGCGAGAGCAAGCGCCGGCGCGCCGGTTCCGCACCGGGAGTTTCCACCAGGGTTATTGCCTCGCGGCGCGCGAGTTCGAGC
>JBGPXQ010000144.1:0-6722 GCA_041492805.1 Terriglobia bacterium
ACGCTCGCACGATCGCGGGCCGTGCGGTCGCTGGAGAAAAAAAGGCTTAATAGAGATGACCAAAGCAGACGATTTGCGTGGTGCTTGTGGGGAGTATGAAACCCTCCTCGAAGATTTATTGAACGGCGAGCTCGATCCGGGCGTCGAATCACGACTGACGGCGCACTTGGCCTCCTGCGGAGCTTGCCGCGAATCTTTGGCAGACGCTCGCGCCGGAGCGCAGTTGCTTCACCTCGGCCACGAGGCCACTCCCGATCCCGGCCGCGTTTTTACCACTCGCGTGATGGCCGCGATTCGCGCCGAGGAAGAGCGTCGTGCGGCCGCCGGCAGCTTCTGGCGTCCCCTTGAATCCCTGGCCTGGCGGTTCTCCTTTTCCGCCGCGCTGGTGGTGGCTTTGCTGGTCGGCTATGACATCCTCGGACCGGTCACTCAGCAGACGGAGGTCAGCTCCACGCAGCAGAGCGAAGTCCGGGAAATATTCCCCGAGCCTGCACAGCAGCCGGCCAGTCGCGACGACGTGCTGCTGACGATTGCGGAGAGAAACAATGGAAGGTAAACAGCCGGAAAAGAGAGCGGTCACGCTAGTTGTCGTCGTTTTCCTCCTGGGCATCGCCCTGGGGGGAATCGCGGTTCATATGTGGGCGCACCACCACGCTTCGCGCGCTCACTCCGGGCACCACACTCCTACTAAAATTGTTCAGGACATGACCGATCAGGTTGGTCTGACACCGGACCAACAGAAGCAAGTTTTGGCCATCATTGACGATACTCGCGCGAAATACCAGGCCATCTCGGCACAGATGCAGCCGCAGTTCGAGCAGGCGCGCGCCGATGCCAGAGGCCGCATCCGCGCCCTCCTCACCCCGGAGCAATTGCCCAAGTTTGAGGAATTTATTCGCCGGGTGGACGAGGAGCGCAAGAAAAGGGAGCGCGATCATCACTAGCGTTCCAGCCTCAGCGTTGGCTCGGCGAAAGCCCCAGTGCTCGGCCTGCGGCTGGCGATTCGTCTCAACCCCATGGATAGGACCATTCCAAACGTCATGACCGATGCTTCGACGCAGCCGCAAGAACACGCCGTAACCATTCATCTCGAGAACGTGCACAAGGTGTACGACCTCGGGGAAGTGCAGGTGCCGGCGCTGCGCGGCGTTTCCCTCGACATCCGCTCCGGCGAATTCGTTGCCGTCATGGGCGCCTCCGGCTCCGGCAAATCCACTCTGATGAACATCCTCGGCTGTCTCGACCGGCCTACCCGCGGCCGTTACATCCTCGACGGCACCGACGTTTCCTCACTCAATAACGTCGAGCTCGCGCGCATTCGCAACCACAAGATCGGCTTCGTGTTTCAGCAGTTCAATTTACTGCCGCGCACTTCGGCGCTCGAAAATGTCGAGCTGCCCACCATCTATGCCGGCATCACTCCCCAGGAGCGTTCGAAGCGCGCCCAGAGTGCGCTCGAGCGCGTCGGTCTTGCCGACCGCGCCAGCCATTTTCCATCGCAGCTTTCCGGCGGCCAGCAGCAGCGCGTGGCCATCGCGCGCGCCTTGGTGAACGGTCCTGCGATCCTGCTCGCCGATGAGCCCACCGGAAACCTCGACAGCCGCACCAGCGTCGAGATCATGGACATCCTGCAGCGCCTCAACGAAGAGCAGGGATTGACGGTCGTCCTGGTCACCCACGAGGCGGAAATCGCTCATTACACCAAGCGTGTGCTCGAATTCCGCGACGGCAAGATGCGCCGCGATTTCCCCGTGACCGGGCGCATGATTGCCGCCGAAGTCTTGCCCACTTTGAGGGCGATTGCCGACGAAGAAGAAGAGCCCGCCCTGGAGCAATAAAGTAGGCTGCAGAGAGAGCTACTGGACCGTTGCTGCTCGCCCCGTGGAGACTTCCGCGGCCGCCACGCGGGACGTCTCAAGCCAGCCAAACATGCAAGCGGTCGCGTAGAAAACCACTGCGAGCAATAACAGGGCGTTCATGCCGATAATGAACGAGAAGTTTTGCGTCAGGCCGCCCGCCACCGCCCCCACGATATTGCCGCCAAACGCATTCGATTTCCGGTCGCAGCGGCGAAATGATTCCGCAAAAATGACTCCGGCGCAAAACACCGGCAAAGCATACGCGACGCTCAGGAGTATGCCGACCGCCCTCGTGCCATAGGGCAATCTTTGCCAGGGAAAGAAGTAGTTCGCAAGCAGCCCCGCGACGAGCAGCGCATAAAAAGGTCCCTCTCTGGGTGGAGGTCTTTTCGAGACGAACAGATTCGCTCCCACCAGGACCAGCAGGATCGCCGTCAGCGCCACGCAATTCACCAGCCACGTGGATCCGAAATAGAGAGCTAGTCGGCTGATCATCTGCGTCTCGAGAAGCAGGAATCCGCCGCCCAGGAAAAAAAAGTGCCATGTCGAAAAGCTTCGCGCCTCGAGGTTCCCGCGCACCAGTAGCAGTGCGATCAGCAGCAGGATCGCCGAGACGGTCAGATAGGCTTTGGGAATCGTCTTTAACTGGTGATACACATAAGGCCAGTCGTCCGTTGCCGCGGGCGGCGCTCCAGCCGTCGTCAACGGAAATTTTGGCGGGATGCTTCGGATCAACTCGGCGAGTTCCGGCTGCGCTGCCCGCGTCCAGAGTGCCGGGTCATCCGAGGTAACGAAGACCGTCGCGGGCAGCAGTGCGCCGTACTGCGGAGCATAGAGCGTCACGGGCGCCCGCCCGAAGATCTGGCTGAGCATTCCGTAGAATCGTTGCCCGAGCCAAGTCCAGGGCTCCCGCACCTCGAATTTCACCACCAGGATTCCGTTCGGCTTCAGCAGACGCCGCGCCTCGCGGAAGGATTCCGCCGTATAAACGTAGTTGTCGATCCGCATGTTGCTCAAGCTCGAGAACTGCGTATGCGAATCGAGCAGTCCGAATACGATGACGTCGTACTGTTCCTGCTCGCGGCGCAGGAACGCTCGCGCATCCTGCACCACCTTGCGCACACGGGGCGATTCGTAGGGTTGCTCCGGGTGCAGCCGTTCGCCGAGCGACAAGATCACAGGATCGATCTCCACCGCGTCCACATGGCCTGCCCCGTTGCGTAAGGCCGCGGCCGCGTCGTTCCCGGCCCCGGAACCTATGATCAGCACGCGCTCTCTCGCCGCCGCAAAACGGAACGGCATATCGTAAGAGCTTCGTTCGCGAAAACAGCACGCCAGCTCCGGATGCCGCGCCAGATATTCCGGCGTAAAATTGGCTATCGTCATGTACCCCACATTGTTCACGCGGATTTCGTACTGCTGTTCGCCCTTGTCCGTCAGTTCGATTTTTTGGTAGGGCGACCAGAACGTGCCGGCGTCGCGGGTATTGGCGAACACGAGCAGCACGAGGCTTCCCGCGAACACGGCTATCCCTGCTTTTCTAAGTTTGGCCCCGCCCGGATACGCCATCAAAGTGATTACTAAGGCCAAGCCAAACCAGTACGCGGGCGAAAATCGCAGGAACGACAGCCCGGCGAACAGCCAGATTCCCGCCACGCTGCCGAGCAGGTTGACCGAATACGCCCTCACCGAGTCGGTGGCAGCGTCCAGACCGGCGCCGACCCACTGCCCCAGCGGAATCATGATCGCGATCAGCAGGATCAGCAGAGCGGTCGTCAACAGCACAGCGGTTCCGAAAAGCCTGAACACAACACCGGGATTCGGATTCACTTGCGCATTCCATATGGCCGCGTCCGAAAAAAACGAGAGCGCGGCGGTCATGGACTCGAGCATCGCATTCCAGCCGCGAATCGGCGCATAGACCACCAGCACGAGCAAACCGATTGCGAAGTAATCGAACGGAAGGATTTTGCGTCCCGCAGCACGGTAACATCCCAGGCCAAATCCCAAAAAGCACGCGATCAGCGCCAGGTTTTGGAAGTACGCGAACACGCGAACTTCCGTCCCGATCCAGCGCACCAGCATGATCTCGATGAAAAGGGCGGCGAAGCTTACCCAGAACAGCGGCTGCAGCCCGGATCCGCCGGCAGGAGACCACATTCGAAACGTCGAGAAAAATCGCGCCGCCAGGTTGCCCCGCCCGCTGCTCGCCGTTTCACCAGACTCGCCCGAGTGCTGGCTCGGCCCCTGAGCCATCGGTCTCCTCCTCGCCTGAGCTCCTTGACTCAGAACTTCTGATGTTGATTTTGTCTTTACGAACGACAGTGCAGCAGGTGCCTCGTTGAGTCAATCTCGCTCCGCCAATGCTGTGCTTGACTCGCAACGCGGCTGGTTAGGCCGTTCGCTCGGCTGGCCCGGAGTGCTTGACGGGCCCTAGGGGAAGCTGATTACATCTAATTTGGGCAATCCTATCCTGTGCGTCTCGTCGGCCTCGGAGACGCGTCAAAAGCGATCAGGAGTTGGGTGTACTTGACTCTGGTCTAGCGCTCGCCCCACCGGAAGATGAGTCCGGTCGTCACCCGTATGTCATCGGAGCCGCCGGGAAATGGGAATGCGGCCCCTCCGCTGAGCTGCTTCCACATGAAGTCAACTTCGAGCAGTCGCCAGCCCCAGCGCTGGCTCAGCATGTAATCGACTCCTCCCCCCACCGCGAGCGCGAAGTTCGTGTCCTTGGCGGCGAAGAAGGTAGAAGCCGCGCCGGATGCGGGCTTGAATACCTGGCTGGCTTGTCCGTGCGCGACCCCCACCAGAAAATGCGAGTAGATTTGAAAGTCTTCCACGTGGCGGGTCAGCTTCGGCCCGAACAGGAAGTAGTACATGTCATGGTCCACGTCGCTTTTCCCGGCGCCCAAGAACGAGGCTGCCGTTGTGGTGATGTCTTGCGAGCCGTTGTTTCCGCTGATGTCCACCGTAAACCCGATGTTGCGGTTTATATTCCAAACCCCTTCCAGGTTCCATCCGTGGATTCCGGCGCGGGGGCCATAGCCCTCGCTCACGAACGCATAGCCGAGATAGATGTCGAACTTGGAATCGGATTTGGAGTTGCCTCCCTGGGGTTTGGCTGCGGGGCTGGCCTCGGAACTGCCCACCACCGAGGGCAGCAGCTTGACGGATCGGATCGCGCTCATGAGCGCATGGGCGCTGCTGCTCTTCGCCGCCTGAACTTCCGGCGCCGGTGCAGCGAGGGAATCATCCGTCGCATTTGCTGCCGCTGGCATAGGATTCAGCCAAACAAACACCCCCAGAGCAATCGTCACGAACACCCGCCGTATCTTCATTTCAGTTTCCTCCCTTTCAGGTTTCATTCGAACAGCTTCTTGTGATGGAAGAATTGGCCTTGGAGAAGAAGCCCCTGAATCGCCCCCCAATTGGAGGAATATGAGCCCGGGTGTGCGTTCCACGCGGCAGTTCAGCTCTGATCATCTCTGCGCAAAACAGTGCGGCAGCCTCCCCGATGTGTCAATCTCGCTCCGCCAGGGCTGTGCTTGAGACGCAACGCTGCCTATTCAGCAGAATCCCTGGCTGGTTTCTGAGCGCCTGCTTCGCGGTTTCCCTGGGATGGCTACACGTTCGGAGTGATTTCGTTGCGCAGATTTGTGGGGTGAGGCTTGACTGGCGCAGGATTCAGAACGGAATGTCTTCGTCGGAAATTCCCGGCCCCGGAGCGGCGTGTTCATCCGGCGCCGGCGGCTCCGCGTCGGTGTGATCCACCGGCGGGCCTCCGCCGGCCGATTCGCTGCGCGACGTCAGCATGCGCATCACGTTGGCCACAATCTCCATCGCCGTGCGCTTGTTCCCGGTGGTCTTATCGTCCCACTGGCGTGTCTGGATTCGCCCTTCGATGTACACCAGCATCCCTTTCTTCAGGTACTGCTGGCCAATCTCGGCGAGCTTGCCCCACATCACGATCCGGTGCCATTCGGTGCGTTTTTGCCGCGCGCCGCTGCGGTCCTTGAAGGATTCGTCCGTGGCCAGCGTAAAATTGCAAACGGCCTGGCCGCTGCCGGTGTAGCGGGTCTCGGGATCGCGGCCCAGCCGGCCCACCAGGATTACTTTGTTGACTGACATTACCGCCCTCGCCCGCCGTCAGGGTAGCCCTGCGGCTCACGGGAGTATACCCGAAGCGTTGCCGCCTCGGCTGGCAAATTGGACGGGGCCTGAGACTTGCTTCTAGCGCGGAGTCGGCTTCGTCGTCGTTGCGCCCAGTTCCTTCAGCTTGGCTTGCGCGCGCCGGGCTTCGTCCGTCCCGGGAAAGCGCCGCACCACTTCCCTGAAATCCCGCGTGGCGCTGGCCTTCTCCCCCAGTTCCAGTTCCGCATCGGCCTTTTTCAGCCGCGCCGCCGCAAGCTTGTAGCTTTTCGGGTAGTTGACCATCACTTTGTCGTACGCGCCGATCGCATCCTGGTAATTCCCCTGGATGTAATCGATCTCGCCGAGATAGAACTGCGCGTTCGATGCCAGATCGCTCGCCGGAAAATTCTTCAGGTAATCGCCGAACTCCTGCCGCGCCAGGTCGTATTTCCCGCTGGTAAAATCGCGCAGCGAGTTGGCGTAGAGCAGTTCGGACGAGATGGGCGCGCTCGCCACCGGTTGATTGATCCCCGGCGACGTGGACGTTGGAGGGACGGTGCCGCCCGGCGTCGGCACGGCGCTCGAAATCTTCGCATCCAGGCTTTGCAGCACTCCCTGCATGTCGGTCAATTGTTGCGAAAGTTTTCCGAAGCGCGCTTGGATGTCCTGCAAATTGTCGGACACGCCCTGCACCTGATTCGCCAGCGTGTCGATCCGCGAGCCCGAGTTCGC
>JBGPXQ010000193.1:0-5253 GCA_041492805.1 Terriglobia bacterium
AAAGCTCCGCCCCGCAATCCGGGCGAGCCGCCGCCCCCGGAGACACTGCCGGTCAATACCGAGGAAATGCAGAAGAAATCGACGGAAGAGGCGCGCAAACAGATCGATATGAGCATCGCCATGGAGCGGATCCGATCGATTAAGACGCCGATCCGGGTGCAAGGCCGCGACCGCGATCACAATCAAGCGATTTTCAGAGCTAATTACGAACTGCTGCGCGAGACCGGGAAAGAGGTAACGTGGAAATCCTACGATCATGACGAACATGGATTTATCTTCGTCAGGAGGAACGCAAGAGGCGTCTATGCGCCTGATCCGGTGCAAGTCCAGGTCGTGAAAGATTCCATTGCTTACTTCGATGGCTACATGAAGAAGCCGTAGCGACCGCGTGCGGAACGGCCGGACAAGCGGAGAAGCCCAGGTTTCGAGTTGAGACCCTGGGAATCCATCAGGCCGTGGGAAGGGACAAGTTTCCGGAACCGGTTGCCATCGCGTGCTGGGACCTGTTTTCCCCCACCACGCTGCACGCGGGCGAACCGTTCAAGCCTTCGGGCGTTCGGATTCGTATTCCTTGAGCTTGCGGTACAGCGTGGTCTTGCCGATGCCGAGCAACCGCGCGGCGGCCAGCTTGTCACCGGCGGTTTCGCGGAGTGCGCGGAAAATCGCGCGGCGCTCGAGCGCCACGAGCGGCACCACGTCATCGGTTTCGGGCAGCTTCTCCATCGAGGTGTACTGCAGGTTGGACGGCAAATCCCCTACGTGGAGGATGGGCCCCGAGCCCAGCGCCACGGCCCGTTCGATCGCATTTTCGAGCTCGCGGATATTCCCAGGCCAGTCGTACGCCATGATCCGGCGCATGGCGTCTTCGGAAATCGTGTGGATCGGGCGCGCCGGATCAGAAAATTTTTCGAGAAACGTATTGACCAGCACCGGAATGTCGACCCGGCGATCGCGCAGCGGCGGCAGCTTGATCTGCACGACGTTCAAACGGAAATAGAGGTCCTGCCGGAAGCTTCCGGTGCGGATGGCGGCTTCGAGGTCCCGGTTGGTGGCGGCAATCACGCGCGCGCGGATGCCGACGCGCTCGTTCGAGCCCACCGGCTTGACCTCATGCTCCTGGAGCGCGCGCAGGAGCTTGGCTTGCAGGTCCACGGGCAGGTCGCCAATTTCATCGAGGAAAAGCGTGCCGTCCCCCGCTGCTTCGAACAGGCCTTGCTTGGAATGCTGTGCGCCGGTGAACGCGCCTTTCACGTAGCCGAACAGCTCGGATTCGATGAGCGTCGGAACCAGGGCGGAGCAGTCCACAGGGGAAAACGGTTTGCTGCTGCGCGGTCCCGAGAAATGTATCGAGCGCGCGACGAGTTCCTTCCCCGTGCCGCTCTCTCCCAGGATCAAAACGGGATAGGTATGCTGCGCGACTTTCTCGATGAGCTTGTAAACCCGCTGCATTTTCGGCGACACGCCGATCAATCCGCCAAAACCCGGCCGGCTGCGAAGCTGCTCGCGCAGCAGGCGGTTTTCCTGGTCGAGCTCGATGGAATGCACCAGCCGGTCCAGTTTGGTGCGCAACTCCTCGACGTGGAACGGCTTCGTGACGTAGTCTACCGCCCCCAGCCGCGTCGCTTCGATCGCCGTTTCGATCGTGCCATATTGTGTGAGCACGATGATCGCAACCTGCGGGTTGCCCTCGCGAATCCTCTTGATGAGCTCCAACCCCCCCATTTGGGGAACCTTCAAATCCGTGACGACAATGTCAACCGGGTACTGGTCCAGGATCTCGAGCGCCTGCTCGGTGGTCGCGGAGGTGTAAACATGAAGTCCTGCTTCGAGCGCCACGTCGTTGCAAAGGTTTTGAGTGGCGACTTCATCGTCAACAATCAGCAGGCTCAACGCTCCGGACCTAACTGCAGAGAGATCGGCTTTGGTATCGGTTTCCATGGCTGGGCGCCTCTTCTCAAAACAGGAGCAAAGACAGTGCCAAATCAGGAGAAAGCTGAAACTGGCTCCAATACTGCACTTAACTATAAAACAGGCTCTGTTGGTTCATGATTCTATTGCCGAATTGGGAATTAACACAAGTCCATTTAATTTTCGGCGTGGGTAAACCCTTTCCTACCAGGGCAAAGCAAGAATGGGACTCGCCTCCGTTTCAATTTGGAACGCGAATTCAAGAACGAGAGCCCGGCGAGTGGCAATCTCGCCGAGCCCGTTTCTGGTGGCCCTCCCTGTTCAATTCTTTGTGGAAACTGTCAGGGGCCCCTGGGACGAAAATGCAGCGTCGTCTCCGCTGGAATTACAACGTCCTGTTTCCCCGCGGCCGCCGCATCTTAATTCCGGGGCCCGGGGGAATCAACCGGGACAGCCGCAGCGGAGGGGGTCCATTCCACCGCGTACAACCCTTCCGTGGCGGAGGCTGCAAAGATGACCCCGGCATTGCTTTCCGCCGTCACGGCGGGAAAGAAACCATCGGCGAGTGTACCGGCAAGGCGAGTCCAGGTTCGACCGGAATCTGAAGAAACATAGAGACCTCCAGTGCGCACGGAGGCGAGGAAGACATTTCCTGAAATGGTGAAATCCTGGATGGGCGTGGAAGGCAAACCGGCGCCGGCCTGCTGCCAGCTCTTCCCCGCATCGCGTGAAATATACAGGCCATCGTGTGCGATGGAGATCAGCGTGTTTTCGTCTGCACGGTCCACATCGAGGGTGACTGCGCCGCCAGCCTTGAGCGGCAGGTCGTGCCAGGTCCAGGATTTTCCGCCATCGATGGAAAAAACCATTCCACGGAGCGACACCACCCACACCCGCTCGCCGTTCGAAGAGACGCGCACGGACTGTACAGGCAGCGTCGTGAGCGGACCGATCGGATTGAGTGTCCAAATGGCGCCCTGATCGGTGGAGACAAGCAATCCCTTTTCGGTGGCGGCAAACCAGCGGCTCGAACTGAAGGCCATGTCGTTGACAACCTGTCCGAGCTGGTGCGGTGCAGTTTGCGAGGTCCTGGAGGGAGAGCGGGAACTTCGCATGGCCTGGACCGTGGCGGCAGCCACCTCGCCGGTTACAGTGCCCGCGCGCTGCCAGGATTTTTTTTGCGCGTCATAATGCATCAGGCCGCCATGTGCGAGCGACGCCCACCATCCATCCGGCGCGGCGTAAACTCGGAGCATCTGTCCGGTGCGCAAGCCCGGGCCGAGCGGCAGCCAGGATTTGCCGTCATCGCCGGTCGCCACAATTGGTTCGGGAGCATGTGCGAGGACAGCCAGGACGCGGCCTGGGTGCGCCGCATCGAGCGCCAGCCCGACAATCTGGCGGTGAAAAAATCCGGCATTCGCATCGTGAAAATGTTCGCCGTCGTCATCGCTCAAGAGCACGCCCAACTGGTCAGTGCCGATGACCACGCGTCCCGGCCGGCCCTCAGGCACCACGACCGTGTTGACCACCCAGTCTTGTGGCGTGGTGCGCCGCCAAGTCACACCCGCATCAGATGTCTTCCACAACCCTTCGGAAGTTGCGGCATACACGAAGCCCGGGTGGTCCGGGTCCTGCGTAATGACGTAAGTGCGGCGCGCCGTATAAGGAATGCCCTGGATCTTCTTCCACTGGGAGGCGCCGCTATCGCTGCGGTAGATCCCCGAGCAGGCGCTGGCATAGATGCGTCCGGGAGTTGCACGATCGACTAGCAGGCTCATCACGTCGGAATCATCGATCATGCCCTCATGGATGGGGCGCCAGGTGCGCCCTCCATCGGTGGTTTTCCAAGGAAGGTGAAACGTTCCCGCGTAAATCGTCTGCGGGTCGCGGGGATCCACGGCCAGCGAATCCAGATTGCGCAGTTCTTCGTGATGCATGGGTGAAATGCGCTCCCAGGATTTCCCGGCGTCGCGCGAGCGGTACACACCGTCGAGAGTTCCGGCTACGAGTGTTTCCGCGTCGGACGGCGCGATGGCGAGTGCGCGTACGGCCTGGCCTTCAAGTCCCGCCGCACGCCAGGTCCGCCCGCCGTCATCGCTGCGAAATATGCCGCCTCCCGCGGCCGGGTCCTGCGCCCAGGAGGAAGCGAACAGCACGTTCGCGTCGCGCGGATCCACAATGATGGCCGTGATGACAGCGTCCCGCCTGGTGCTGGCGCGGCCAAGCAACGTCCAACGCTCGCCGGCATCTTCGGAGCCGAAAATGTGGCCATCCGCCGTGCCGAGAAAAAGCCGCCCGGGACGTGAAGCATCGGCAGCCAGCGAATGGACGTCGCCGCCGGGCGGCCCGAGCGCCTTCCACGTTTGCCCGTGTACGGCCGTACAGGCCAGCACAATGAAAACCAGAACGGCGATTGAATGCTTGATCATGAACAGGTCCGGCCCGCCTAAATCTGCGGCAAGGCACATTCTATTCTAGTCCAGATTGCACCCGAGGAGCCTGTTTGGTGCAGTTGCAAAGAGTAAGGTTAGACGTGACGCGATGACCCGAACACGAGGACTCACTTCCCGATGAGCAGCCGAGAGCGAACTTGTGGAATATCGCCTTCGCGAGCTGCGAGAACAGATTGCGATCGGCTGCAGGCCATGCTGACGTGCGCTTGTTGAGAGACCACCTGCCCCGCCCCGAAACATTTCCAGCGCGGCACGGACTTGACTTGAAAACGGGGCAGGCGTATGGTCTCGCGCGACTGGAAATATGGCTCTGAAATTCTGACTTACATTTGGGGGAGGAGAATCCATGATCGTCGTGCGCAATTGCTTCGTCGCCAAACCTGGGAATGCGAGTAAACTCGCCGCCCAGATCAAGAAGGCAGCCGCCGCTGGCAAGATTCCGAGACATCGTGTCTTGACCGATCTGACCGGAGAGTTCAACCGCGTCATCCTGGAGTACGAAGCGGAGAATGTCAGCGAGTTTGAAGCCCGCATGAAGGACTATGCGACGAACGAAACGTTCCGCGAGGCCATGAAGGGCTACACGGACTTGTGGATTACCGGCAGCCGGGAAATCCTTCAGATCGCCTGAACTCAAACAAGGATAAACAACATCGGCAAAACAAGACGGGCTCCGTGCGTTGCCGCTTCTGGCGACGCACGGAGCCCGGAAATGAGACCCAAGGAGCGCTAGTAGGTTGCGCCCTCGGGAACCCAGATGACATCGATACGTCGGTTTTGTTGGTCCGCGCCGGCCTGACCGCTGCCGGTACGGGTCGCGACCCGCGAAGCGTCGATACCCTTCTCGCCGAAATACTTCACCGCGTTGGTGGCACGGTCCCCTGCGAGTTTC